>NZ_DCSO01000014.1:13091-19198 GCF_002325665.1 Methylophaga sp. UBA1464 | reverse complement strand
TGTTTGAACCAGGCCACGTTACTGCCACCCACTACGGCAGCGAAGATAACGTCAGGCTTTCTCAGACGGATTTTGTTGATAACCGAACCAAACTGGGTATCACCAAGAGGCTTGTATTCTTCACCGACCACTTTACCGCCCAGTACTTTTTCAATATGAATACGGGCAATTTTCATTGAAGTACGTGGCCAGATGTAATCCGAGCCAATCAGATAGAATGTTTTGGCACCTTTCTCTTCAGCAACCCAGTCCAGACCGGCAAGGATCTGTTGAGTGGCTTCCTGACCGGTGTAGATCACGTTTTTGGATTGTTCCAGACCTTCATAGAAAGTCGGGTAATACAACAAACCGTTCTCTTTTTCGAAAACCGGTAAAGCGGCTTTACGTGACGCCGATGTCCAGCAACCGAAAACTGCTGCAACCTTGTCGTTTACCAGTAACTTTCTGGATTTTTCGGCAAAGGTTGGCCAGTCACTGGCACCATCTTCCTGAATGATCTTGATTTGACGGCCGAGGATACCGCCGCTCTCGTTGATCTGTTTGATAGCCAGCTTTTCCGCTTCCTGAGCACCGGTTTCACTGATCGCCATAGTGCCGGTCAGTGAATGTAAAATACCCACCGTCACGGTGTCATCGGTTACTGAAAGCCCCGTGGTGTTGACTTCAGCAGTCGGATAATCCGCCGCTATCGCCGTACTGGTAATAAACCCAGCCGCCACCATTGCACTAATCAGTGCACCGGTTTTGCCTAAAAATTTTCGTCGACTAAAGTAGCTCATCGTATATCTCCTGTTAACAAATTAGAGTGAACAGCATTGTTCCGAACGGTTTTGTTTTGGGGGCTCAGTGTCCGAGCATCCAGGGTCTTGCGGTTTTCTTGGTCTGCATCTGCAAGCCGTTGGGATTGCTTTTGGCCTGAGCTGCAGCTTTGGTTTTTTGTGCGGTATCGGTTTTACAAGTGTGTGTACCTGAGCAGCCACAGCTGGAACGTCGCAACTGTTTCGGCTCATGTGCCGACTTTTCATTACGCTCTTTAGCCACTCGCGTGTTTCGGTCCATCAACGCAAGATAGGGAGCAGAAATAATCCGCACCGCCATCTCGCCACATTCAACACATTCCATTGAATTACCGGCTTCACTCATTTTGCGCAGTGCACTGAAATCGCCACACTGCTCACATCGGTAGTCATATATCGGCATAATGTGATGTCCCGTTTTATGATGTCGAACTTAAATCAAAGCCCTGGGTGACAAATTGCGTTGGGCCATCTGCCGTCGGGTTGATATTGAAATCGAAGATTTCTGTCGGAATCCACAACGTGGCACAGGCATTCGGAATATCCACTACGCCGCTAATATGACCCTGAACCGGGGCGGTACCTAGAATCGATAAAGCCTGCTCACCTGTGTAGCCGAATTTCTTCAGATATTCGATGGCATTGAGACAGGCCTGACGATAGGCAACATGCACATCCAGATAATGTTGTTTGCCCTGCTCATCCACCGAAATCCCTTCAAACATCAGGAAGTCACTGTAAGTCGGTGTTAACGGGCTGTTTTTGAACAGGGGATTTTTAATACCGTATTTCTTCACACCGTCTTTAATCAGGCTGACTTTGATATCCAGATAACCGGCCATTTCGATAGCACCACAGAAAGTGATTTCGCCATCACCCTGAGAAAAGTGAAGGTCACCCATTGATAGGCCACCATCTTTCACATAGACCGGGAAGTAGATTTTCGAACCTTTGGTCAGATCCTTGATATCGCAGTTACCACCATGTTCACGAGGCGGTACGGTACGGGCACCTTCTTTTGCGGCTTTAGACGCTTCGTCTCCTTTCAAACGGCCCATGACTGCTGCCTGCTCGTTAGGTGGCAGTGCTAAAGGTGGAACGCGATCCGGTTCCGTTGCGATCAGTTCAGCTTCACGTTTGTTCCATTCCGCCAGCATCTCTTTCGATGGTAAACAACCAATCAAACCGGGATGCATGATGCCGGCGAACTTTACGTTCGGCACATGACGTGAGGTGGTGTAAATGCCGTGGAAATCCCAAATGGATTTACGCGCTTCAGGGAAGTGATCGGTTAAAAAACCACCGCCATTCTCTTTAGAAAAGAAGGCGTTGAAACCCCATTGCGAATCTTCAAAGGTGCCGACATCCAGGATATCGACCACTAACAGGTCACCCGGCTCGGCACCTTCCACGCCAATCGGGCCACTGAGGTAGTGGACCTGTAACAAGTCCACATCACGAATGTCATTGGCGCTGTCGTTATTTCCGATCTGGCCACCGGTCCAGTCCATACATTCCACACGGAATTCATCGCCCGGTTTGACCATGGCAATCATCGGAATATCAGGATGCCAGCGATTATGGATTTGACCGTCCTGTTCCCAGGGCTTTTTATCTAAATCAAGTTTTACTAATGTTTTCATCGGTATCTCCTACGTTGAAGAAACGTTTTGATAGGTAATATTTGGATTAAAATTGCAACTGCGTTGAGATGACGAATTGACCTTGATCATCGCTGCCCTCGACTTCCAGATCGCGGTAAACCGCTGTTATGGAGGCGTTATAACCATCAATGAAATAGTTCAAGCCGAAGTCTGTGCGCTTGGTTTCACCGGCATCAGAATCAAAGTTCTGGTAACGAACGAATGGCATAAATTGACCCCAGCCGACTTTTTCCTTGAAGATAAAACCAGTACTGACGTAATAGGCTTCACCCTGTTCTGAAAGGAAAACATCATCCGTGTCATAATCGAAGTAGGCGGCCTCCAGCGATACAGCGCCTGCAGCCAGTTTCTTCTCTACGAGTAAATCAACTGTCCACTGAGAGTAGTCACCGACTTCTGTGGTAGAAGCAGAACCATCACCTTTATGGCGGCCTGCCAAACCAATGGTGAATATATCTTTGGTGCCCAGGTAGTTACCTGTGCCGTAATAACCCGGTTCTTTATCCCAGAAGCTGTATTGCAAACGACCGGCATACATTAATTCGTCGTCCTGATCGGGATTATCAGTTACGTCACCCACCCCACTGAATTCAAAAATCTTGTCGGCTTCAAAAACACCAAAGGAATAGGCCAGACGTTGATCAAATGCAGTCGCAACTAATGCCACACCGTCATCACGGCCGATGGTGCCGCCATTCCAGCCATAGCGAGCTGTAATGTTTGCCCAATAACCATCACCTGATGTGTAGTAAGGTCCAGCCATATTGGCGCGGCTACTGGGCGACAGGAAACGACCAGCCCAAATCGCCATATCGGGAGTAAATTGAAAAATACCGGCAGCATCGATAATCTGGAAAGAATCGTTACCACCTGATTTTTCCGAGTTGAACATACCTTTGATGTATTTGTTTAATGAGCCTGAGACGTATAGACGAGCGCTGTCCAGTTCAAAATCATTGGAGCGACTGCCATCATTTGCTGCATCTTCAATACTGCTATAGCTTCCCCGCAGACCAAATCCGACACTGATGTACTGATCTTCACCAAAGGTAATCGTGCCAGCAGCATGTGTGGTGGCTATCGGAGCCAATGTAGTGGTTGTGGCCAAGGCGACCAGGTATGCGACTTTGTTCATTTTTTTCATTTTTCTTCTCCCGAAAATCTCACCAGAATAAAAAGCGTCGTTGAATTCGCCTCGGTGCTCATCAACCTTTAAGTTCGGGAGCCATACTAGTCAGCCGGGTCGGGTGCTTAAATACGTCAAATTGCGTACAGGGGTTGCGAAGGGTTTCAGTTACTCTGATCACAGGTCTTCAAACAACTGATCGTCAGGAGGAAAAATGAAACACCCATCTATTCCAACCATTGGAGCGCTATGGTTAATCAGCAGCGTGTCATTACTGTCAGGGTGCGGAGGTGAATTCAGCTATAAGCGCGGGGCGACTGCGCAAGATTTTCAGAGTGAAAAACAACGTTGCGAAAAGGGGGCAAGCTCAGAAAAAGAGATTGATCAATGTTTGCAACAACAAGGCTGGTTAGTGGTTGGCCCTGATAAGCCATTTATCCCTCTCAGTCGTGGCGAAAGTAAAACCATCGCTGTAGCAGATGATGCGATGGCTGAAGTTGACGACCAACCTGTTGATCCCATGGAAAAATTACAGGTTAATTCGTGGTGGCGCATGGGGGCTGGTCCGGAAAAACTAATGGCAGATAGTGAAGCTTGTGTGGCTGAATTAGGTGAAGCACATTCACCCGAAGCCAATATGAGTCTGGTGACCCGAGGCTTATTAGGCTGTATGCAGAAAAAAGGCTGGGCTGCTTTATTGCAACAACAATGAGCGGTTAATCACTACTAAAAGCTGTTGTGTGGGCTGCAATATTGAGTCTGTTGGGATTTAGGGCATAAGTATTGCAGTCCCACTTTCACGACTATCCGACGAAAGGGAAATGAGCATGATGCAGCTGTGGCGTGATTATGATCCCGGGGAGTTCTACGATGAGCTGATGTACGATCAACATCAGCCAAGACACTTCAGTTACAAGCTGCTGGATTATCTGAAATCCATGCGTAAAGAGGCATTCGAGCAGCGTATTGTCGACTCTGAACTCGAAATTCTGGAGCGTGGTATCACCTTCACGGTGTACAGCGATGCCGGCAATATTGATCGTGCCTGGCCTTTCGATATTATTCCCCGCATCATTCCCAAGCGAGAATGGGATTGCACCGAAAAGGGGCTGGTGCAACGGATCCGTGCTTTAAATATGTTCATCAATGACATTTACAATGATGGCAATATGATTCGGGATGGACTGATACCTGAAGAAGTGGTGTTGCAATCCAAAGGTTACCGGCCACAGTGCAAAGGCATGCAACCGGCGCATGGTGTATGGGCACATATCTGTGGCTCGGATTTAGTGCGTGATGACAATGGCACAATGTATGTGCTGGAAGATAATCTGCGGGTACCCTCAGGTGTGGCCTATATGCTGGAAAACCGTAAAACCACCAAACGGGTATTGCCCGAGTTATTCAAATTACTGCATATCAGCCCGGTCAATGACTATCCCTCTCATCTCTCTGCGATGCTGGCTTCACTGGCACCGGATATAGCCAAACCCAATATGGTGTTGCTGACACCCGGCATCTATAACTCAGCCTATTTTGAACATGCCGCGCTAGCCCAACAGGCAGGGCTGATATTGCTGGAAGGTGCCGATCTGACGGTCAATGATGATGGTTATGTGTATATGAAGACCATTCATGGACTGGAGCGGGTCGATGTCATTTATCGACGTATTGATGATGATTTTATTGATCCACTGGTGTTTAGAGAGGATTCCACTTTAGGTATTCCCGGCATCATGCAAGCCTGGCGCGAAGGCAAGGTAGCGATTGCCAATGCACCAGGATGCGGGGTGGCCGACGATAAGGTGATTTATGCCTATGTACCGGCG
Organism: Methylophaga sp. UBA1464; assembly: GCF_002325665.1. Lineage (NCBI taxonomy): Bacteria > Pseudomonadati > Pseudomonadota > Gammaproteobacteria > Thiotrichales > Piscirickettsiaceae > Methylophaga > Methylophaga sp. UBA1464. The sequence goes on along the minus strand of NZ_DCSO01000014.1, from coordinate 13,782 downwards.
ATGATCCGTTATTACCTGAATGAAGAACCTTTATTACCCAATGTACCCACCTGGATTTGTCGAGATCCCGACCAATTGCAGCATGTTCTCGACCATTTGCCGGAACTTGTCGTCAAACCTGCCAATGAGTCCGGTGGCTATGGCATGCTGGTGGGGCCGCATTCCAGTGAAGAGAAAATTGAAGAATTTCGCCAGTTATTAATTGCCGATCCCAATAATTATATCGCCCAACCGACCCTTAAACTCTCGGTATCACCTACCAGTTGTGGCGATCATATTGCACCTCGCCATGTGGATTTACGTCCGTTTATCCTGTCCGGTAAACATAACTATGTCACACCGGGCGGTTTAACAAGGGTAGCTTTGGTCAAAGGGTCACTGGTCGTCAATTCCTCGCAAGGGGGTGGCAGTAAAGATACCTGGATAGTTGATGATTCCTATTTTGGAGGGCTGAGCTGATGCTTTCGCGGGTTGCAGAGCGGGTTTACTGGCTGGCACGGTATCTGGAACGGGTGGAAAATACTGCCCGGCTCATTAATGTGCATACCGGGTTATTGATGGACTTACCCCGTGATGTCGAAATTGACTGGTTCACGCTGGTGACCATTTTTGATGCTGAGATGTTCTATCACGCTAACTTTGATCAGATTAATGAAAACAATGTGATGCAATTTTTGCTGGCAGAACCCAA
>NZ_DCSO01000014.1:7962-12857 GCF_002325665.1 Methylophaga sp. UBA1464 | reverse complement strand
TGGGGCATATTGGTCAATCATATGAGTCGTAATCATGCCTATCATTTTATGCAAACCGCCAAACATCTGGAACGTGCGGATATGACCAGCCGCATACTGGAAATGACCTCACTGTTGATGGCTGAGAATCGCAGTGAATCATTGCGGGCAGCCGAAGGTATTCTGTGGACACATTTATTACGCGCATTAAGTGCCCAGCAGATGTACACTCAGACACATAGCTCATCCATGAATGCCGAGGGCGTGTTAACCTTCTTAATCCGTGACGAAGCTTTTCCACGTTCGTTATTCTTCTCGCTCAAAGCAATTGGACGCTATGTCTGGCCTTTACCGCAGTCCACTACCACATTGGAACACCATCAAAAACTTATGTCCGACATGTTTACTGAAAAACTGAATGAACTGCCGGCCGAGATGATCCATACCCGTATGGATGATTTACAGGCCAAACTTGCCGAGCTGAGCAGCCAAATCAGTCAACAATGGTTTCATCCGGATAGATCGGTTGCATGAAACGGTTTTATTGCCATTGCGGGCAAGAAATCTTTTTTGATAATACCTACTGCAATAGCTGTAACAGTATTTTAGGTTTTGACCCTGAACAGCAAAAACTCATCAGCATTGAACCCTACAAAGGCCAGTTCCGGTCGGTGCTGAATCCGGAAAAACGTTATAAACGCTGTGAACATCATCAGCATCAGATGCAGTGCAACTGGTTGTTATCTACCGATGATAACTTTACCCAATGTTTGTCCTGTCGGCTGACACGCGTGATCCCCAATCAAATTTATCCTTACAATGTAAAACGCTGGTCCGTTTTGGAAGCCGCTAAACGCAGAATGCTTTATGGTTTGTTAAGACTTGGCTTACCCATTGATCAATGGCCGGTTAACGATTATCGGCAACTGCAGTTTCATTTTCTCGAAGATCAGATTAGCAATCCAATTGATGGTCATGAACAAGTGTTTAGTGGCCATGCGGCTGGGGTGATTACCTTAAATGCCTCTGAAGCTGACACTAGTTATCGCGAAGCCACGCGTGAAGCCATGAATGAGCCTTATCGCACGCTACTAGGCCATTTTCGTCATGAAATCGGCCATTTTTACTGGGATAAGCTGATTAAGGATCAGCCTATTTATAACGATTTCAAAGCGCTGTTTGGGGATGATAGCGTGGATTATGCGCAGGCATTGTCAGCCTATTACGAGGCAGGTCCTCCCGACGATTTTCAGCAGGAATATATTTCAGCCTATGCCAGTGCACATGCGTTGGAGGATTGGGCAGAGACCTGGGCACATTATCTGTTGATGCATGAAACATTGGAAACAGCAGTGGAATTTGAAGTCATTCGACCACCTGAGTCTGATCGTGAATTCCATGTGTGGCTTTCAGAGTGGATGCAGTTAGTGCTGGTGTTAAACGCGTTGAACAGAAGTATCGGAAATGCCGATGCCTATCCATTTGTTGTGTCGACAAAGGTGCAGAAAAAATTACAGTTTATTCACGACTTGGTGCATCGCTAACAGAGACAACTGTTTTACCGACGTTAGTGGTTTGGTACAGAGGAATACAGCGTGATGACACCTTACTGCTCGCTGAAACGGGGCATCTCAGTAAAAGCTTGACGAAGCTTATCCCCCCAGGCTTTTCTTAATTCGATCAGATAAGGGTGTTCCACCCCAAAGCGATAGTGATTTTTCAGGTTGTAACTGTCTTTTTTATACATCAGCACTTCAATTGGCGGCCCTACACTGACATTACTCTGCATGGTCGAGTCCATTGAAATCAGTGAACAGGTAGCGGCATCCAGCAAAGACGTATCTGGCCGGATAAAACGATCCAGTACCGGTTTGCCATATTTGCTTTCTCCAATCTGCAGGTAAGGCGTTTCCCTGGAACTGGTGATGTGATTTCCCTGTGGGTAAATCATAAAGGCCTGTGGCGGCCCCCCCTGAATCTGCCCGGCAAGTAATAACGTCGCTTCCGGAGCAAAACCGGATGCTTCATTTTCAGAGTAACGGCGGATCCGGCTACTGAGTATTTCACCAATATAATCAGCTGTATCTGATAAGTAACTTAACGTATTTAAATTGCGTGCCTGACTTTCACGAATATCGCGATGGATCTGTTCAATTACAAATTGGGTTGTCGCCAGATTACCTGCACTCATCAACACCAGACAGCGATCTGCATGAGTCTCAAAACGCGTCATTTTGCTATAGGTACTCACCTGATCGATCCCGGCATTGGTTCGGGAATCAGATGTCAGCACTAATCCGGCATCTAAGGTAATGGCAACACAGTAGGTCATACACGCCTCTAAATAATCGTTATAAAGATAGTCGACATTGAACCGCAGAGCAATGCCCAACCGGGTTTATTTAATGCCACTGCAAATTGTCAAAATGATCTGCTCAATAATATTGCCATGGCTTACGAGTACTGAGAGAATGAAATGGCTAATGCAGCCAGCAGCACTCTCACTTTCAGCCTACCGGATTGTGATTAAGTAAAATCTAACTCTGTAGAAAGATGGTTCATTGATATCACCCCGTCAGAGTTACCCAACCCAGGAATAATGCTTGATAGATCCTCATCAATTATCCACACATTTATTTCGTGAATTGCATAGACACCCACGAATGTCTTTTTTGCAACATTGCGGTTTTATTGCGTTGTTTGCACTTTATCTGGCGCCACAATTGCCTTTACTAATCTTTTTGATTTGGGTGCTGATCGCTATAACGGGTGGTTTATGGCAATGGCGGATAAGTAATAACTTTGGCAAGGATATCTCCAACACTCTCAAATCCCACAATCTGGCCTCATTTAAAGTTGCCTCCTTTGCTGCAGGGCTTGGATTGGGTCTGACCGCTTTTCTGCTGCCCGAGCTTTCTTTTTCCACCAGATTGTTTGTCATTCTGATGTTAAGTGCCATTGCGGCCAGTGAGCTGCTTAAACTCAGTGCCTATCCTATTGTCTATGGCAGTTATCTGGCTGGCCTGTTTTTACCTTTACTCCTGATGTTGATCACAGTGAATGATTCACCAGGTTGGGAGTTGATTCCACCGGTATTGATTATTATCGGCATACTTTATTACTCCGCAATACAGCGCCGCCGCGATTTAATGGATGATTTGATTGCCCGTTTCGGACTGGAACATGATGCTGGTGAAGACAAACTCACTAATCTCGCCAACCGTCGACGTTTTGATATTACGTTGGAACAGGTATGGGTGCAGGCTCGCCGTTCAGGCCTCCCCCTGTCACTGCTTATGATCGATATCGATTATTTTAAAAAGTTTAATGACCGCTATGGGCACCAGGCCGGAGATAAATGCCTGACAGCCGTTGCCAGGGTTTTAGCGAACTCGGCAAAACGTGCCACCGATTTGGTCGCCCGTTACGGAGGCGAAGAATTTGTTATTTTGCTCAATCAAACCACACGAAATGATGCCTATCAGTTGGCTGAAGAAATCCGTCAACGGGTCGAGGATTTACGTATTGAAAACCTGGATGCAGACCTGGGAATCGTCAGCCTGAGCCTGGGTGGGGTTACCGTTTATGCCAGCGATGATCAGGAGGCAAGCAACCCGCTGAAACTGGCTGATATTGCTCTGTATCGTTCAAAAGAACAGGGCCGCAATCAGGTTACCTGGTATCAGGCTGAGGTTTTTTCCAAAGCAAGTTCTGACGAAACGTCAATCTGACCAGCACCATTTCAGACTTTCAAATCCGGCCGTTCCACCTCAACGGTGAACAGGTTGACATGCATAGCGCCAATTTCCAGGCCTAATACCGATAACAATGGATCAACCGTTTCCTGACCAATTTCACTGAGCAGTGGGGTTAACACCTGATTCAGCAAAGCCTGTTCGATCAATTGATCCAGTAATGGCAAAGAAATCGCCCCCAATAATGTCACATCTGTTTTGATACCTTGGGAAATATTCGAAATCGCCAATCCCGGGGCTGTTGAAGCATGCTGTGTTTGCGGCAAATCATCCGGATCGGACAGATTGACTTCATAGATTAAGTCGGTCGAGGTCGGATTTTGCAGCGCTATATCCAGACCAACGCCAACATTGGCAACCGGCACACGACCAAGTAGCAATAAGGTGGCTGATATATCAATATTAGCTGTTTCAGCATCCGGATCACTGGCTTGCGTTAAATTGAGCATTGCCGTGCCGGGTTGAACACCAATGGTTGCTATCGCCCGATTATTATTAAGTTGTCCACATTGCAACGTTTGCAACCAGGCACTGCCCTGCGCCATATCGACTTGTAATGCCAAATCAATTTCTGCTTTTGTCCCGACTAATCCTGCCACATTCAAATCTACCGTGCTTTGAACAAGCGTTGTTAAATCAAACTGAGCGGTTTCCATATAGGTTCGCCATTGCCCCTCAGCATTCCTGCCCGGTGGGCCAATCACCATTTTGGGCGGCTCCGTTATATTAAGTTGGCTAGTCACATTGAGTAAATTTCCAGGCAGACTCACGCTTAGCGGCAGGTTGATGGCTTGAGAACCATTGGCGACAAATGCCGTTGTCATTAATAGATCGAATAGATTCACACTGGCTTCAGCAGCTGCCTCCGGAGCATCGCTGGTGACCGCAACAATATCGGAAAACCGGGCTGTAAGCTCGCTCACATTTGCCATGACCAGACTTTGCATCGCCGCTGATAAGCCCACATCGGCCGCATCAGAAGCATTAACGGCATCAGCATACAGGTTCAACCAGTCATTCAGACTCAGGTTGCTGCTCAACAACTCTTCGGTGCTGGCGATTGTGGTTGAGACGCCAGCCAATTCAGCCAGCGTAATATTGGCTGCAGCGATACCCTGATATGACAATACGTTTAAATTAACAGGCGACCCTAAAATACCA
>NZ_DCSO01000014.1:436-7851 GCF_002325665.1 Methylophaga sp. UBA1464 | reverse complement strand
CTTGCTCAGAAAGCCCAATTAAAGAACTGCCCGCCACAAAACCGGCAACTCCCTGCCTTTCAGCAACAGCGCTGGCGGACAAGTTCACGCTGCGTCCCAGAATACCGCCGGCAAAAAAACTGGCAGGAACAGATTTTGCCGCTATGACCTGAACCGCCGTTGCGGAGTCTGCAGTGGTTGTCGTGAACTGCCTCAATCCTGCGGTAACGGTATCGACACGGCCTAACGAAACATCCAGCGTTTTATCGACCGTAATAACATGATTATTTCGTGCCGCGCTGGCTTGTGCCAACGCCTGTACCTGAGCCAGATCGCCTTCTCCACAATGTCCTGCCAAAGCAGAAGCATCCAGAGCGGCCATATCCGCTACCGTCTGCATTCGCCGTTGCTCCATCAGCAAGCGACCGGTATCCACTGCCAAGGCAACAAATAAAGTCGCGAGCAATAAGGTCATAATGCCCAACAGGCCTATTGCTCCTCGCTGCTTAATATTAAGTTTCATAGTCACAGACAATGATTATCAGCCCACCACACACTTAACGCGAATTGCTAAACGGATTCGATTCAATTTCACTGAAATATTGCGGAATCGGATGACTGAAGCTATTCAGATAACGTTCATAGATTTTTGCTGCCACAGGACCCGGAAGCGTCTGATTATGTGATGAAGCGGCCTGACCGTTTTGCTGCAAGTTCAGCCATTTCCGGGTTTGTTCACCTTGTTTGGCTGGCGGTTTGGCAGGTTCTGCCATCACCCCGCACGTAAACAGAGCAAAACAGAGTAAACCGATGGGTATCAATGGTATTTTTTGCATCTGAGCTTCCTTTTTTTATACAGCTATCTGCTGCGTGTCTGGGCACGAATGGACATCGCCTGCTCATTCAAGTCAGCCACTGTTTGCGGATCCATATTGATACGTCTGGCAAACGCTTCCGCTTTTGACTGCTCCCCCGTTGCCAGCAGTAAAATCATCATATTGGTTTCCGCCAGACGCGCATCCTGATCCAGTTCCAATGCGGTAATAAACTCATGCTGGGCTTTTTCGAAATGCCCCTGCAGTAATAATGCATAGCCTAAATCGTTTCTGATTCTGGCATTGACCGGCAACTGCTCTGCTGCCACCGTTAAATGTTCAACGGCTTTATTTAAGAGGTTCTTACGCCCGGCAATAAGACCCAGTCCATGATGTGCCTCTCCCACCATGCAGGTTTGCAATAAGGACAGATAATATTCGGCGGCCTCCTGATTGCGATCTGACTGACGAAGAATCTCCGCGCGTAAATAGGTAGCATAAGGCGAAGTTGACTGAAGGTTATCCAGATGTGCCAGTGCAGCATGCAAACGACCAGAAGTCATAAGCTGCTCGATCAAATCCAGATTCATCGAGGTATCTGCATCCACTGCTTTTCCACAACTGGCGTGTGCGGCTGACATCGTCTGCGATTGCGTTTGAGTACCTCCGCCCAACTGACTGCAGCCAGTCAGGCTCACTATCAGGCCGAGACAAACTGTTGATGTTAATTTCATAATGCTCCTGATAAGCCTTTGGCGAGCGCCATAAATCCCGGTCCGGCCAGAAAAATCAGCAGGGCGGGAAATAAAAACACCATCATCACGACAGACATTTTTCCGGAAAGTACATTGACGTATTCCCGTAATGCCGAGAGTTGGCGTTCTTCAATAAGCTGGGCAAATTTCACCAGCGTTTCACGAATATTGCCACCATGCCGGCTGACCTGCTTCAATATCGCCACCAAATCATCAAGTTCATTCACTTCCAGTGGTGCAGCCATTTCTGCCAGAGCTTCTGCAGGTTCCAGTCCGGCATCAATCTGACGTAAGACTTTGTTTAACTCTTTGGCCAGTTCGGGTGTAAGTAACCGGCCTTCCTGCTGTAATACTCTGATGGCATGCTCCGTCGAAAGGCCGGCATCAAATAGCATCCGTAACAGATGAATGGCCGTAGGCATTTCCCGGGATAATCTGTTACGACGATCTTTTGCGCTTCGGCGCAGAATATATTTGGGTAACAAATAGCCTATCGTAGCGGCAATAAAAACCTTGGCCCATGCCTGACCATCCAGCCCGCCGGATTGAAGGTAAAGAATAATCACACTGGCAAATGTCAGTGCAACAGGCAATAGCCAGGTAGCTAAATAAAAAAATGACCGCCCACTTGGTGTATACCAGCCAGCCTGTCTGAGTAACTGAACCGTTTCAAAGTGTTCCAGTTTCGGTAACCAGTGGGCCAGTTTACTGTGGCCCATTCGCCGGACGACACCTCTCATCCAGTGATGATCAATGTCACCATCAGCAGAATTTTTTTCCAGCAGTTCAAAAAAACGTCGTTGTGAAGCCTGATCAGCTCTACTGACCTGATGCTGGGCCCAAAAGACCAGGACCACTGCCATTATTATCAGAAAAATTATTGTCATGATAATCCAGCCGGGCATCATTACCTCTATATGCTCTTAATCATTCGCCATAAGGCAAATGCGCCAATCAGCTGGAAAAACACCGCGGTGAACAGCATAAATCTTCCTGAGCTGTCTTCCCACATAGTCGTCATATACCCGGGATTCATCATCATGATATAGCCGGCTATTACCAGTGGTAACAGACCCAGAACCCAGGCTGTCACACGCGTTTCACCAGTCATGGTTTTTAACTCTCGTCTGGCCGCTTCCCGCTGATGAATCATCTTAACGATATTTTTTATCAACTCACGAACACTGCTGCCATAGCTGCGGTTAACACGGATTGCCAGTGACACCAGATACAATTCATGTAATCGATATAGGTCCGCTGTTTCCTGAATTGCCAGCCCCAGATCCTTGCCTAACTGATTTTCTCTCAGAACACGCTCAAATACGGCTTTTAAAGGTTGAGGGGATTCCAGAGTGGCCAGTTCCAGAGCGCCCTCCATACTACGTCCGGTGCCCAATGCTCTTAACACCTGATCCAGAAACAGGGGCAGTTGAAACAAAATATCTTTAATGCGTGTTGATGCTCGTCGCTGCAACCAGAGATAAAGAAATACAACGACCAACAGCGGAATAAATATTGCTGTGAGCAGCCCTTTGCTCATCGCAACCAGAGCCGTCAGCAAAAGAATACCCATAACAATAAGCACAATATGACGCTCTTTGGGTTCAACACCGGCTCGCCATAACAATGTTTTAACCCGAGTGGATTTTTTTTTGGGCTGGCGGCTGAATCGCCCGTCAATGGTGATTCCGACCACTTGCGTAAAATTACGATTGGTCTTTTCCGTCAGTTCTTTTGAATGACTTTGAACTAAGGCGAAAACGGCGAGAAAAATCATCAGGCCGGTAAACGCATATATCACTAATACCAAAGTCATTAGAAATCGGGTGACACTGAAGTGAGACGATGGTTTTTACTGTGTTGGTTACCACTGGTGAATTTCTCATTCACTGGCCGCACATTGTTGATTTCATGCCGGTTTAACGGGTGGTTATAGCTGAACAGTTCATTCAGCAAATACTGCCCGTCACGATGCCCGGTAATCTCAGCAATCGAGGTAATGCGCCGGGTTCCATCGGCAAATCTGGAAATATGCACCATTAAATCAACCGCACTGGATATCATTTCCCGGATTACATCATGTGCGCCTTTGAAGTTAGCCAATGAGGCCAGCATTTCCAGCCGAACCAATGCATCCCGCGGATTATTGGCATGTACCGTGCTCATTGAACCATCGTGACCGGTATTCATGGCTTGCAGAACATCCAGCACTTCTTCACCACGCACCTCTCCCAAAATGATGCGATCCGGTCGCATACGTAATGCATTACGAACCAGATCACGTGCCCTGACTTCGCCATCCCCTTCAATGGTAGGTGGCCGGGTTTCCAATCGAACGACATGGTTATGTCCCAATTGCAACTCAGCCGCATCCTCAATGGTGACAATACGCTGAGCTGGATCAATAAAGCGACTCAAGGTATTTAACAGTGTGGTTTTACCGGTACCGGTTCCACCACTAACCATAATATTGCAACGGCTTTTGACTGCCAGTATCAATAAATCCAGCATTTCCTGATTCAGCGTGCCGTAGACCAGCATATCGGTTTCACGCAACATTTCCCGACGAAATTTGCGGATGGAAACACATGGACCATCCAATGCCAATGGCGGAATAATCGCATTAATCCGGCTGCCATCCGGAAGGCGGGCATCGACCATTGGACTTGATTCATCCAGGCGCCGTCCCATTGGGGCAATGATGCGGCGGATAACTCGCAGAACATGTTCATCATCAATAAACCGTAATGAGGACTTTTGTACTTTTCCCTGTTTTTCAAAAAAGATATGGTAAGCACCATTGACCATGATATCGCTGATGCTGTCATCTTCCAGCAAACTGTGTAATGGGCCAAACCCCACCAGTTCATTGACCATTTCCTCAGTCAGATCATCCAGATCTTGGCTACTGACGGCCATCTGGCTTTTATTTGCATACTGTGTGACATGCCCATAAACATAGTCGTTTAATTGTTCTTCCGACCACTCCACAATCGGAATTTTATCCTCTTCTACCTGGGCGATAAGGTAGCGATGCAATGCATATTTGATATCCTGATACGTCTGGGTATTTTTAAGACTGAAATCGTACTGGGGATATTGAAAAGCCATAGCGTTATCCTAATTTTGTCTTCATCCAGGCATTAAACTGTGGCCACAACCCGGACTGATTGCTTTCCTTACTTTCCTGTTCAGCCATCGTCAGCTTCCTGGCCATTTTTCTGACTGCCTGGGTGTATGGATCTCTTGGTGCACATTCAAATAAACTTTCTCCGGAATTCATCATTTTCAAGCGAGCCATCCCGGAAGATGGCAGTGTTGTCAGTAAATTAATGTTCAACCCCCTGGCCAGATTTTCTGCATCGGGTGGTAAATTCGGTAAATATCGATCGACGACCAGCTTCACCGAATCCATATCTATCTGGCCCTGGGAAATTTTACGAATCAGCTGCATGTTCTGTTTACAGCTGGGCACACTCTGCTCCAGCAAGGCCAGAGTGGTGTTCGAGTTACTCACCAGCAGATGTAAGAAATCTGAATAGGGCACGCCCCCCAGATTGATAATGATATGGGTAAAATACTGCTGTAATACACCAAGTAAGACATACACATCAGCGGAAGTGACATCTCCAATACCCGTGTGGTCTTCGGGTAAAGCTAACAGCTTCAAACCGCTCTCATGCTTGGCAAACGCACTGTCAATAAGGGTCGAGTCCAGGCGCCGTAAACTGCGTATTGCATCGAGAAAGCTGTAGGGGGCATTAATGCCAAGATAGGTCAGCGTATCGGATGCCGGTGTCCCCATATCCAGTAATAAAACCTTCTCGTTTTGTCCTTCAGTCTGAATGGCTAAAGCCAGGTGCAATGCCAGCATGGGGGTATCCGAGCCAGGACGGGCACTGACTAATGACGTCACTTTGCCCCGCCTGTCAGTTGCATGCTGGGCAATCGGCGCACGATGTTGCAGGCGATTCAACAGACGCATAACTTCATTATGCCGGGTGCCGGTAGTGATGAATTCCCGTGCACCTGCTCGCATCGCACTCAACACCAATTCATTATCCAGATGATCCGCCACCGCAATGACCAACAACATGGTTTTAAATGTCACCAGATCTTCGATAAAGGCAATATTCTGACGAAGATTGGTTTCGGATAAACCGACAAAAACGACTTGCGATCCCGTCAGATCCAGTAATTGCCGGACACGGTCGATAGAGGAAACATCGGTTTTGATAACCTCCCCTTCGTCAATCAGCACTTCCTGTAACCAGTTCAACTGACTGTCATTATCCGGAACGACGATAAAAGAATTTTTCTGTAATTTAGCCATATTATTTCGAAAAACCTGAAGAAACGGGTGGTCGATTCACAAAATCTCCCTTTTCAAAAAACAGAAAATCGGCAAAATCTGGATTGTAATTACGGTATTTCTCACCAGGCAACTCTGGCAATGCAGCATTACGTGCCAATGGTTTTACCAGATGCGGTGTGACGATCATCAGCAACTCTCTGTCACTTCGATCCAATTGGTTGGATCGAAAGAACGCACCGATAATAGGGATATCGCCAAGCCATGGCATTTTATCGACATTGGCAAGGGTGTTCTGACTGATAAGGCCACTGATCACAAAACTCTCTCCATCACCCAGCGCCACCGTCGTATCCGTCCTTCTCACCCGCAATGCCGGTACTGTCACCCCACCTGTCTGGATACCGGCATTAAAGTCCAGCTCACTGACTTCCGGAGAAACCTTTAAGGCAATTCTTTGCTGATCCAGAACAGTAGGGGTCAGTGATAACCTCACCCCAAACTCTTTATATTCAATGGTCACACTGTTATCCAGCCCTGAACCCCGAACCGGGACTGGAAACTCTCCACCTGCAAGAAAGTTGGCGCTTTGACCACTCATGGCGACTAATGAGGGTTCGGCCAATGTGTAAGCAAATCCATTACCCTCTAAAACAGAAATCGCCGCAAGCAAACCATTAGAAGCACGACCGTAGATCAGATTAAAGGTATCGTTACTCAAGGCGAAATTATCACCCAGTAATGACAGACCACCCGCGGTGTTACGGGATAAAGTGGAGGGGCTGCCCGGCGCGGAAATGGATCGTGGAGTTCGGTTGCCTTTACCAAAAAAGAAGCCGGCAGACTGTAATCGATTTTTACTTAACTCAACGATTTTGATATCGATCTGCACCTGCGATCCTTGATCAAAAACCGTGCTATCGATGCCCGTTTCAGTGTCGAACCCCAGAACCGATCGTGCTACCGCATGATTATCAAGCGAATTTATCTCACCCTGTAACTGCAGCTGTTCACCAACTTCATCCAGCTGCAAATCTGGTTCCTCCAGCTTATCCAGACCATGCTGCTTCAACTGTTTTGCAGGCGTCACGGTTAGTTGAATCATCTGTTTTGGTGAATTGTTTTTTGACCAGATGGTTAAACTGGTCACGCCAGGCTGTTGAGGTGTTATCAGTATTTCATATTCCGTAATCACCGAGACATCCGCTATGGTGGGATCGCCTACAGCAACCCGCCCGACGGGCTGAGTCGACTGAAAACTCTGCTGCAACCCCTGTTCCAGTGTGAGCTTACTATCTGCAATGGCTGTATTCATCAGCATGAATAGCAAAACGCCGAAGGATATCGGACATTGTTGTCTGGCAGATGTCCACAAGGTTCTGATACCAGGCTGGCTTTTACTCATATCATTTCTCCTGCCCGACATTTACCACTGTTTCCTGAAGTCCCCGGTGCACAGTCACTTGCGCTGCTGCCTTTGGCGTTGACGATTTCACGGGGGGTGGTGTAACTATTTCAGGTGGAGTAACCGTTTTAATTGCCGGACCTTTCAGT
>NZ_DCSO01000014.1:0-245 GCF_002325665.1 Methylophaga sp. UBA1464 | reverse complement strand
CTGTTTTCAGTATTTGCTTCGTCAGCCACTAATGCCAGCCGAATTCTGCCGGTGGATTCGGCTAATAACAATGTTGATGCGAAAGCCTGATCAACGGCTAACACTGCCGTTTTACTTTGTTTCCCACTGGATTTTCCATCATTTTCTGTTTTACGGCTTTCCGATAGCTGATCGCTTAGTGCGCCGTCTTCCGAAACAGAAAGATAGGCCCGGGACTTTTGCCGGATTTGCTGTTGATCCAACTC
>NZ_DCSO01000075.1:5634-9501 GCF_002325665.1 Methylophaga sp. UBA1464 | reverse complement strand
TCAACCTTATTTAGGACGGGTCAAGACCAATAAAAAAGGCGCTTTAAGCGCCTTTTTATCATTATCAGGATAGTTTATTCCTTATTTTCTTCCAGTTGCTGTTTGAGCTGTTCAAGTTGCTCAGACATTTCAAACAGGACTTCCTTGATATTGGCTACATCGTCAGTCAGATTATCTGTTTGGCGCTTGGTTCTGGCAATCTCTTCACGCATTTCCGGGGTTAATGCACCCGTATCCTGGCCTTTCCGCTCGGCTGCAGTGGCTAATACGGTTGGAATATCAATTACAACCCAGTCAGACCGTTCCGATCCATCCTCTTGGTAATATGACACACCATTATCCAAAGCCACTTTGGTTGCTGGCTGAGAGTCTGATCTACGGTTACCCGGTAATAATGGATTTACCCGGCGATCAATCTCCTGGCCGGTATACTGTTCTTTATCACGGTACTCCTCATGCAGAAGACCAAAAATGATATTCAAACGGCCATTATTATCGACAAATACCCGGCCACTATTGGTTTTGCGTTCTGCCGCAATCGCACCGGCATGAACACCCAAGGTAACAAACGTAATATCTTCGTTGGGCTGGGCACGGTTTAGCCCCTGCGCTAATGTTGAACTTAAAATTTGCAGTTCACCCGGAGAAAACAAGGGGACTTGCTGAGTTCTTAATAATACGCGTTGGTTGACGTAAAGCGATGACAGTACCTCACGCATTTCGTCCTGATTTATTGGCAACGGATGCTGATTGGTTCCTGGCTGATCACGCTCTACCAACCGAACGTATTGCAGATTTGATTCCCAAAGTATCGGACCACTTTGTGACATGACAACTTCATCATCATTTGATGATTTTTTACTGAAGGGGTTGCCACAGGCAGACAAGCCGACCGTCATTGCCATACTGAGTGCAATGATGCTGCTGTATTTCACAATGCCTTGCATATAAATTTCCTCAATTAATTCGTATCACGTTTATCCGACTACCGGAGACTCTGCTTTTTGTTCACGACATAATAACGCCTGAACAGATTTGCGCGGATCGTACCCTTCAAACAGGATTTTGCATACCTGCTCAACAATCGGCATTTCAATTCCGGCTTGCTGCGCGCGTAATAAAACTTCTCTGGCAGCATGCATGCCTTCCACTGTTTTACCCACTTTTAACACCGCCTCATCAACTGTCAGTCCGGAACCTATGGCTAAGCCTAGCTGGCGGTTACGGCTCTGATTGTCTGTACAAGTGAGGATCAAATCTCCCATGCCAGACAAGCCAAACATGGTTTCCGGTTCAGCGCCCAACGTACTGGCTAACCGCATGATTTCAGCCATGCCTCGCGTTAATAAAGCTGCCCTCGCATTGGCACCATACCCCAGGCCATCACAGATCCCTGCGGCGATTGCCAGCACATTTTTAACGGTGCCACCAACTTGCACACCCAACACATCATTGGTGGTATAAGCTCGTAAAGTGCTGCTGTGAAGGGCATTGGCTAATGCATTCGCAAATTCGGTATTCCGGGAAGCTACGGTTAAAGCGGTGGGCAATCCGGCTGCAACTTCTGCTGCAAATGATGGGCCCGATACGACTGCCAGTGAGTGTTTTGCACCAAGTATTTCAATCGCCGTATCGTGCAGAAACTGACCAGTATGCGGCGTTAAACCTTTAGTTGACCAGCTAACAGGAATACCTTGTGGCAAAACAGGTTTGATTCTCAGCAATGTCTCACTAAAAGCCGCGCTAGGCACTGACACCATTACATGTTTGCAGTGGGTGAGTGCCTTTTCCAGATCCATTTCAATTTTTAATGTGTCCGGCAGAATAATTTCCGGCAGATAACGGCTGTTCATCCGTTCTGCCGCTATTCGCGCAAGCTGTTCTTTATCACGGCCCCATAACCAGATTTCATGGCCATTTCTGGCCATAGCAATCGCCAGCGCTGTTCCCCAGGCACCGGCACCAATCACTAAAGTTGGCATTAAAGCAAATGAGGTCATTGCCGTGAATTCAGGTTCTAATGCGTATTCTGTGCTGCTTCAGTTTGCTGGCGTGCCTGGTCAATTTGATGTCTGTAAACTGCATCAAAATTCACTGGTGCCAATACCAACTGCGGGAAACCGCCTTTGATAACGACATCTGAAACGACTTCACGGGCAAAAGGAAAAATCGTATTCGGGCAATAACTGCCAACTAAAGGCCCCATTTCTTCTTTGCTGTAACCCGTTAAAGTGAAAATTCCAGCCTGCTTCACCTCAGCAATAAAGGCAACTTGATCATTCACTTTGGCTGTTACGGTAACAATCAGAATGATTTCATGAGTATCTTCATCGAGACGGGTATATTCATTACCTAACTGCAGATCCAGTTTCGGCTTCCATTCTTCACGAAAGATTGCCGGCGAATTAGGCGTTTCAAATGAAATATCTTTGGTATAGATTTTTTGAATGATGAACTTAGGTTGTTGCTCTTCTGTTGCTGCTGCATTTTCTTCAGCCATGATTTTCCCTCTCGTTAAAATTTAATTTTTTGTCAGTAAAGCATCGAGCTGACCAGAACGATCAATATCAACCAAATCGGTGTAACCACCGACTGCTTTACCATTAATAAATATTTGCGGCACGGTACGACGCTGACTTTTCTGCATCATTTCTTCACGTTTTTCAGGATGCTGATCCACTCGGATTTCATCGTAGCTAATGCCTTTACGATCCAATAATTGCTTTGCCATAACGCAATAAGGGCAATGTGCGGATGAGTAAATGATGACTTTATTCATAACAGTGCGTTCCAAGCTTTTAACTGAACAGCGGCAATTTGGCATCTCGCCAAGCGTGTAAGCCGCCAGACAGCACATGAATATTGGTGTAACCACGAGCCTTAAACTGCTTTGCCGCAGATTTAGCACGTTGGCCGCTGTCGCAAACCAAGACGATTGGTTGCTCTTTCTTTTTTAATGGCTTCAGGTTCGCATCGATATCTGCCAGCGGTACGTTCACTGAATCAACGATATGTGAGCTTTCGAATGCGGCTTTATCACGCACATCCACAAAACAGCCTTTCTGCTGATTCACCAGATTGACAGCCGTCGTTACATCAACTGTATTAAAACCACTGAGTTTGCGTGTTAAGGAATCGGAAAACACCAACCATAGCAGTACGACAAACAAGCTGGACAGTATCCAATGATTAACAATAAATTCGCCCAGATTTTCCATTAAACAACCCTAAAATTAAGAATATTGATGATATTTATTTCGTGCCAAATAGTTCACACATCATACTGATGAGTCGCAACAGACGATCATCTTTAACGCGGTAAAATATCCGATTTGCATCTCGTCTGGCCGCTAAAATATTTTTTTCTTTTAATTTGGCAAGATGCTGAGACACGTTACTCTGTGTGGTGCCAACATGATCGACAATATCCTGCACTGACAGCTCTTTATCACCTAAGGTACAAAGAATTTTCAAACGCAATGGATTTGACATTGCTTTCAGCGCAAATGCGGCGCGTTCAATATCTTCATCTAAAGCATGCATTTGCGGGTTTCCAGTATGTGAAATGATGTCAGTCAATGCGATTGCAACTGTAATTGATTACAAAAGCCCATATAATACACAGCATTGTTGTTGATTTGCAGTGTTCACTGTTTTTGACAACCGCAAGCCGTCTCAACCCGTGTTATAAGGATAAATCCATGAGCCACATGCACCGCCCACTTGCGCTGATAATTCTGGATGGCTGGGGTTATAGTGAGGAAGCAAAGCATAATGCCATCATGGCAGCCAACACCCCTGTCTGGGATCATCTTTGGAATGATTACCCGCACACCCTGATCAACGCCTCCGGTGCAGGCGTCGGCC
>NZ_DCSO01000075.1:4780-5470 GCF_002325665.1 Methylophaga sp. UBA1464 | reverse complement strand
GAAGTAGGGCACCTAAATATCGGTGCTGGCCGCGTGGTTTATCAGGAGTTTACCCGGATAAGCCGTGCCATTCGTACGGGATCATTCTTTAGCAATCAAACCCTTACAGATGTGGTGGATGACGTTGTACAAAACAATAAGGCCCTGCACATTATGGGTTTGCTGTCAGATGGCGGGGTCCACAGTCACGAAAGCCATATTCATGCCATGGTTAAGCTAGCGGCCGATCGTGGGGCCAAAAAAATCTATTTACACGCCTTTCTGGATGGCCGGGATACTTCACCCAAGTCTGCCCTGCAATTTGTCGAAAATATGCAAGCCAGTTTTAACGAAACCGGCGAGGGACGCTTTGCCAGCGTGATCGGTCGTTATTACGCAATGGATCGCGATAAGCGCTGGGATAGAGTTCAGCAGGCTTATGAGCTGATTACCAACGCAAATGCACCTTATCACGCAGACACTGCTTTTGAAGCCATTGAAAATGCATATGCTCGCGGTGAAACAGACGAATTTGTTAAAGCGACCCTTATTGGCGAAGCGGCGCCAATTGAAGATGGCGACAGTATCGTGTTTATGAACTTTCGCGCTGATCGGGCTCGTGAACTGACACAGACATTTATTGATCCTGACTTTAGTGATTTCCCCAAGCCGCGAACGCCAAAACTTTCTCAGTATGTGACGTTAACCGAG
>NZ_DCSO01000075.1:3089-4742 GCF_002325665.1 Methylophaga sp. UBA1464 | reverse complement strand
ACCGAGTATAAAAAGGATTTTGTTGTTCCCGTGGCTTTCCCGCCGGAAAAACTCAATAATCTGCTGGGGGAGTGCATTGCTAATGTTGGCTTAAAACAGTTACGTATAGCCGAAACCGAAAAGTATGCGCATGTCACTTTCTTTTTCAACGGTGGGCGAGATGCTCCCTACGAGGGAGAAGACAGAATTCTGGTGCCATCTCCTAAAGTTGATACCTATGATAAACAACCTGAAATGAATGCCGCTGAAGTTGCTGAAAAATTAGTCAAAGCCATTCATAGCAATCAATATGATGTCATTATCTGTAACTTTGCTAATGCCGACATGGTAGGCCATACCGGTAATTTTGATGCCGCCGTCAAAGCCATTGAAGCCCTGGATAACTGTCTTGGCAAAATCTGGTCGGCTTTAAAAGAAAGTGGTGGTGAGATGCTGGTGACTGCAGATCACGGCAATGCAGAAAAAATGCTTGATGATGAAAAAGGACAAGCTCACACAGCTCATACCAGCAATCTTGTACCGTTTATTTACGCTGGTCGTCCAGCCATTTGTGCGGAGCAGGGAGGCTTGTCTGACATTGCGCCAACCATGTTAAACCTTATGGGCCTGACCATTCCGGCCGAAATGAATACTCACCTGCTGGTAAAATTACTCTGAACATACGCACCATGACACGATATTTAATTCTGCTGTTTTGGCTGGTTCAGCCGTTAACGTTGACGGCTGAACCTTCATCGGCTAAAAAGCTGGAAGCGGTACGGGGCGAAATCTCTGAGTTGGATAAAACCCTTAATCTCAATAAAAAAACCCAGGCCGAGCTGCAACAGCAATTAAAGAAACAAAGTCTTAAGGTTTCAGAAATCAACCGTGAGTTAAACCAGATAAAACAGTCAATCGCTGTCAAAGATGACGAATTACTCAATCTGCAGCAACAGCAGGGACTTAACCAGCAGCAACAGGAAAAACAACTGGCAGCGCTGAATGAACAGATTCGCTCAGCCTTTATGAATGCTCAACCAAGCTACCTGAAGATATTATTGTCAGAACAATCACCAGAACATGTCAGTCGCAGTAATACGTATTACCGTTATTTTCATACCGCTCGTCAGGAGCAGATTGACGCCCTGCAAGCCACATTACAGAATTTAACTGAACAGGAAAAAGCCATTTATGCTGTTAAAAAAAATCTTGGCGAACTTGAACAGCAACAACTGTCGCAACAGGAAGCTTTAAAACAACAAACCGCTGAACGGGAAAGAACGCTTGCGGCACTGAATAAGAAAATCTCCGGGCAAGATGCTCAACTCTCAGCATTAAAAGAAGAAGAAAAAAATTTACAGTCTTTATTAGACACTCTTGCCAAAAAGGCGGCCAAAAGGCCTCCACCTGCAGCGCCAGTGAAACCAAGTGAACGTTTCTCGAGTCTGAGTGGAAAGTTACAGTGGCCTTTGACGGGGAAAATTCTGGCGAGCTATGGTAGTCAACGTAATCTTGATAAACTCAGTTGGAAGGGCATACTGATAGCTTCTGAGAAAGGTTCATCAGTAAAGGCCAGCGCGGATGGAAGAGTCGTGTTTGCCGACTGGATGAAAGGCTTTGGCTTGTTAATCATTATCGACCATGGCGAACAATTCATGACACTTTATGGCAACA
>NZ_DCSO01000075.1:2706-3023 GCF_002325665.1 Methylophaga sp. UBA1464 | reverse complement strand
ACAGTCTCCTTAAAAACACGGGTGATGTTGTGAAAGCCGGTCAGGTAATTGCACAGAGTGGCGACCAAGGTGTCAGACAAACCGCTGGATTATATTTTGAAGTACGTCATAAAGGCAGTCCAACCAATCCGATACAATGGCTGCGCAAGCAGGGTTAATTAGAAATAAGGAATAAAGTTCATATGCGCTTTTTGAAACGAGATTTTGCGCTGGTAACAGCGGGTGTCATTATCGGCATCACATTGATTTTTGGCCAAATGGTGTTAGCCGATAAAAACCCTGTCGCCAAACCTGACTTGCCGATTGATGATTTAAGG
>NZ_DCSO01000075.1:520-2608 GCF_002325665.1 Methylophaga sp. UBA1464 | reverse complement strand
CTTGCCGATTGATGATTTAAGGGCTTTCTCTGAAATTTTCGGCCGTATAAAAAGCAGTTATGTTGAGCCGGTGGAAGACAAAACTTTGCTGGAAAATGCCATTCGCGGCATGTTATCCGGGCTCGACCCCCACTCAGCCTATTTGGACTTAGGTGAATTCAAAGATTTACGTGAAGGAACCTCCGGTGAATTTGGCGGCCTGGGTATTGAAGTCTCAATGGAAGATGGCTTCGTTAAAGTAGTAGCGCCTATTGATGAAACCCCAGCTGCAGAAGCTGGTGTCAAATCAGGTGATTTAATTATTCGTCTGGATGATACTCCGGTCAAAGGATTAAGCCTGGCTGAAGCAGTTGAAATTATGCGCGGCGAACCGGGTAGTAAAATTATGCTGACAATTATCCGTGAAGGTGCTGATAAACCGCTTAAGCTTGAATTGACTCGCGCCATCATCAAAGTGAAAAGCGTCCGTACAGAAACTTTAGAATCAGGTTATGGCTATGTCCGCATAAGTACCTTTCAATCTCCAACGGGAGAAAGCCTGCGCGAGGCCATAAATCAACTAAAAACTGACAATGGTGGAAAATTAAAAGGTCTGGTTTTGGATTTACGTAATAATCCGGGTGGGGTATTAGATGCAGCGGTTGAAGTTTCTGACGCTTTCCTTAACAAAGGCATGATTGTTTACACTGAAGGCCGCATTCAGGATTCAGATCAAAAATTCCACGCCAAACCGGGCGATATGCTGAATGGCGCGCCGATTGTGGTGCTGGTCAACGGTGGTTCGGCTTCTGCTTCCGAAATCGTGGCTGGCGCCCTGCAGGACCATCAGCGAGCGGTTATTCTTGGCACTAAAACCTTTGGCAAAGGATCCGTTCAAACGGTTATGCCACTGACCAATGATACAGCAGTGAAAATGACAACTGCACGTTATTACACGCCATCCGGCCGTTCCATACAGGCGGATGGTATTGAACCGGATATCAAGCTTGATGCTCTGCAAATCAGTGCAGCCGAAGATAACGGCTTTCAACCTTTACGTGAGGCGGATCTGAGTCGTCATCTGGAAAATGGCATGCTGGAAGAGCTGGGCGAAAAACCGTCTGCAGATGAAGAGGAAAAACAACCTTTAGCGCTGCGTGATTATCCGCTGTCTCAAGCATTAAACCTGTTGAAAGGCATGAGCCTCATGAGCAAACGTTAAAACGTTATTCACATCATGAAAACTGTATTAATACCGCTTGCAGAAGGCTTTGAAGAGCTCGAAGCCGTGACTGTGATAGATATTCTCAGAAGAGCGGAAATAAACGTTGTTACTGCCAGCTTAACCAGGCATCAACAAATCAATGCCAGTCGTGGTGTCCGGTTAGTTGCGGACACCACTCTGGATGAAGTTATTAATGATGATTTTGATATGCTGATTTTGCCGGGAGGACAACCCGGCACTAATAATCTTGATGTCGATCCTCGCATTCATGCGCTGATTAAACGTTTGCATCAAGGCGACAAATGGATTGGAGCAATATGTGCGGCACCGATGGTGTTAGCGCATTCCGGCTTACTGAAGGGACTCAAGGTCAGCTGTTACCCTGGCGCACTTGAGGCTGTTGAGTGGCCTGAAATCCAACTCAGTAATGAAGCTGTCGTTTGTGACAATAACGTCATTACTTCACGAGGTCCGGGGACGGCAATCAGTTTTGCCTTGATGATTATCGAAAAATTGATCAATAAAACTACCCGCCAGCAAGTCGAAACGGGTCTTGTCATTCGCTAAAACGGAAGTCGCATGTATTCACTGAATGAATCAGAACTCTCAATATTATTGGTTGAACCATCTTCCGTTCAGCTGAAAATTATTATGCGCGAATTGCAACAGGCGGGGGTCACTAAAATCGACGGTGTTCATGATGGGGCCCAAGCCATTGAAGCCATGCAAAAATATCCTCCTGACCTCGTTATCAGCGCAATGTATCTGCCTGATATGACTGCCACCGAACTACTTTCCTCGATACGCAGCATAGATAATCTGGAAAATACGCATTTTATGCTGATCTCCAGCGAATCAAATATTGATGCCCTGGAACCATTACG
>NZ_DCSO01000075.1:0-465 GCF_002325665.1 Methylophaga sp. UBA1464 | reverse complement strand
CCTGGAACCATTACGACAATCCGGTGTGGTTGCCATCCTGCCAAAACCTTTTGATCACGCGAACCTGCAAAGAGCTATACGTACAACACTACAGCACATTGATCCAACTGAAATCGAATTGCAGAATTATGAAGTCGATCAACTGGAAGTGTTACTGGTTGATGACAGTCTGGTCTCACGAAATCACCTTTGTCGGGTTTTTCAAAGCATGGGAATTAATCAGATTCATCAGGCTGAAAATGGTATTGAAGCCATTGAAATTCTTAAACAGCAAAGCTTTGATTTGGTCGTGACCGATTTGAATATGCCAAAAATGGATGGTCAGGCTCTGGTGGAACACATTCGCAGCGAAATGGGCAATACATTTGTACCGATCTTAGTAGTGACCAGTGAACAAAATCAGACCCGACTGGGTCAGGTTGAACAAGCAGGGGTTTCAGCGATTCTTGATAAGCCTTTTGAACC
>NZ_DCSO01000076.1:24392-28390 GCF_002325665.1 Methylophaga sp. UBA1464 | reverse complement strand
GGCAGAGTTCCTCCGCCCCGCCTGCGATCATCAGATCCTGCATGCCGAATTTGATTGCCTCGTAGGCGTAACCGATCCCCATGCTGCCCGATGTGCAGGCGGTCGAGGTCGGGATGATGCGCCCGGAAATGCCATAGAGCACGCCGATATTGACGGCTGCCGTGTGGCTCATCATCTGGATATAGCTGGTGGCGGTGATGGCGTTGCTGTCGCCATGTTCCATCAGGCGGGTGAAGCCGAGAACGGGCGGGGTGCTGCCAAATGACGAGCCATAGGCAATGCCAAGACGCCCGCCCTGCAAGATGGCGGTATCATCACGAAGCCCCGCCATTTCGAGTGCCTTGTCGGTGGCATCAACCGACATCTGGGCGACACGGCCCATGCTGCGTAAATCTTTACGTTTGTAATGAGCAGGCATGACAAAGTTTTCAACTGGCGCACCTAATCGGGTATTTAGCTCGGTGTATTTATCCCATGCATCAATACGCTGAATACCGGTTTGCATATTTTGTAGCCGCGTTTTTATCGCAGACCAGTCATTGCCAATCGGGGAAAAACCGCTCATGCCCGTTACTACAACCCGCTTCATTAACACATACCGCCATTGACCGAAATCACCTGTCGGGTGATATACGCCGCTTCTTCGCTCATCAAAAAGCTCACTGTTCCAGCGACTTCAGCTACCGTGCCGACCCTCTGCATAGGGATCATTTTCATCGCTTCTTCCATATGAATATCTTCTGTCATTTCCGTATCAATCAATCCGGGCGCCACACAGTTCACGGTTATTTTGCGTTTGGCCAACTCAACGGCCAGTGCTTTACTTGCACCGATAATACCGGCTTTCGCCGCACTGTAATTGACCTGACCACGATTTCCGACCACTCCGGAAACTGATGATAAGGTGACGATTCTGCCAGGTTTTCTGCGGCGAATCATGGGCATGATAATCGGCTGCAACACATTATAAAAACCATCCAGATTGGTTCTGATCACCAGGTCCCATTCATCACCGGGTATCGCTGGAAAAGCGTTATCTCTGGCAATGCCGGCATTACACACCACACCATAATAAGCACCATGCTGTTCGACATCCTGTTCCAGGATTGACGCGGTTTGTTCGCGATCGGCAATATCAAATTGCAATACCCGAACCTGACGTCCCAGTGCAGTTATTTCGGCGGCGACGGCATCAGCTTGTGCTCTGTTGCTTCGACAATGCAGCACGATATCGTAACCTTGTCTGGCGAGACGCAGCGCTATCGCTTTACCGATCCCTCGGCTCGACCCGGTGACTAAAATGGTTTCACTCATCGAATAGCTTCCTCTAAAAACTGACTGGCATCGTCAGGTTGGTATACATTAAGATTCGCCGATGCAGCAATCTGATCTCCACGCAATTGGCCACGGAAAACATGCAGCCCATTTTCAGCCTGCATTTCACACTCCACCCGGATTGACAGGGTTTGGCCCATGGCAAACCAATCGGTGTTGCTCTGGTAACGTCGAGTACCCAGCAGAAAACCTAACTTGGGCGGTTGCGATTGTTGTCTTTGTTGTAAACCGGCATAAGCCGCAATGGCCTGGGCTAAATATTCCACACCAATCCAGGCGGGCACACCCTTTTCTTCGACAAACATGCTTTGCAAGTTAATATCCACTTCGGCTTCCAGCCATTGTTCACCGTAAGCCGTCACTCTCGTTAATAATGACATGCTGCCTGAATGTGGCACCAGATCGGCCACCTGATATGGTTCCATCATGGTGCGCGTTCCAGAATCAACGCAATATTATTACCGCCAAAGGCAAATGAATTGCTCAATACGTATTTATAAAATTTAGCGGGTTGATTTGCTGTGACTAAATTCAAATTAGGAATCGTCGGATCAGGCTCGCCATCCCAACGATGTATTGGGGCACTCCCTTGCTCATCTGCCAGCATCAGCCAACAAATAGCCGCCTCAATGGCACCAGCAGCCCCTAAGGTATGGCCGATGAAAGGTTTAGTGGAGCTGCATAACACGTTATTGCCGAATAGCTGATTGACCGCAATCGATTCCATCTGATCATTTAACGTCGTGGCAGTGCCATGCAAATTTATATAATCAATGTGTTTAGCCTCAAGCCCGGCATCTTCCATCGCCAGTCTCATGCAGCTTGCCGCCCCTTCGCCATTAGGTTCAGGCGCCGAAATATGGTGGGCATCGCTGCTTTCACCAATGCCTCGCAAAATCACACCTTGCCGCTGTCTGGAAAGCACAAACAACGCGGCTGCTTCACCAATATTGATGCCGTTACGGTTTTTACTGAATGGATTACATACTTCGGTGCTAACAGCTTCTAATGCAGAAAAGCCCTGAACAGTGAGTCGGCATAAGGTATCAACGCCACCCGCTATAACGACATCACAAACGCCTGCGGTGATCAGCCTTTTGCCGCTTGCAAGCGCCTTTGCTCCTGAAGAGCAGGCGGTAGAAATCGCGTAAACCGGTCCTTTGACACCCGTTAGCTCAGCAATAAACTGCGCCGGATTGCCCATCTCCTGGATATTGTAGTGATATTTGTCTGGCAAATTGCCGGACTCAACAGCGCTTCTGATTGCCGGTTCAGCATCGGCAATTCCGGAAGTGCTGGTGCCAATCACAATGCCAACGCGATCAGAACCAAAACGCGCAACAGCCTCTTCAACCTGTGATTTTATTTGCAGATAAGCCGCTAAGGCGAACTGGTTATTGCGACTTTGCCAGCGAGACGATGTTAATGGGTTAACCGGCAGGTCATCATGACAAATCCCCAGCGGCAATGGCGTCGCACCAAAAGAATCGTCGAGGGTGAGAAAGTTCGCATCCGACAACAGGTTTTGTTTCAGCGAGTCAGCACTGTTGCCAGCGGCGCATAACAAACCAACTGTATTAAGGAACACGTCGTTTTGCTTCACAACGCCCCCGTATCAAGCGATTGTATTACCACCAGGTAATGATCCTGAATATTTTTAATCAACACACTGTCTTCTTTATATTGAACATCCAGCTTTAAACGGTTGTTTTCTGATAACTGACGAGAGGTGTTATCCAGCGCCAAAAGCCAGCCATCAGGAGCGGAATAACGATTCATCAACGCCGCTTCGGGCCATAAGGCAAACTGCATCACCGCCATGATCTGTTCTGCCGGGATGGTGATATCCGTCATATTCTGTTGCAGAAATTCCGCGCCATCATAAGACATTTTCAGTACTGTCATACCGGTAGGCATCAATACCAGCACCTTAAACTTTTCCGCTTTGATATCCGTTACCAGCAGAAATTGCTGCTGTTTGCCACCGGCAACAAACGTCAATTTCTGCTGCAACAAAATTGACTCCGGTCCGGTTGCAGGTGATAGCAAAAACAAGTCCTGATGCGTATTCCATCTGAAGGGATTCAGGCTGCAACCGCTAATAAAAGCAGCGCTTAACAGTAAAAAGACAATTATATATTTCGGCATAGCTCTGCTAACGCCGTCAAACGCTTGGAATCTTTTACAAACGGATTTTTGATATCCCAGGCATAGCCAGCCAGAATTGAACTAATCATACGTTTTACCGGATCATTTTTCTGTGTGGTAAAAATGACATCCTGTAAACGGCCGTCATACCAGCCTTCAACGAATTCCCGGAATGTGTTCACCCCGTGTTGTAAAGGCCTGACAAACTGTTGCTGCCAATCAGGTGTACCGCCCTGCAATTGCTGGCTCAATACATCAACCGCCAGACTGGCAGATTTAAACGCGATGGTCACGCCCGATGAAAACACCGGGTCTAAAAACTCACCGGCATTGCCCAGCAACGCATAGCCCGGCCCGTACATTTGCGTCACATCGCAGGCATAACCGGTCATTGACCCTATTCGTGTATCAAAAGTAGCCGATGCCAGTAAATCGCTCATCCAGCCGGACTCAGCAATCAACTGTTTTAACTTCTCTTCATCCGTTCCTGGTAGCGCATCGATAAATGTTTTTGA
>NZ_DCSO01000076.1:15327-24294 GCF_002325665.1 Methylophaga sp. UBA1464 | reverse complement strand
ATAAATGTTTTTGAGGCCACCACTCCAACCGAGGATCGGGCATTGCTGAATGGAATCAGCCAGTACCAGACATCACGATGCTGAGGATGCACAGTGATCAGAATTTTATTGCGATCGTAGTCCGGATCGCTGATGGCATCTTCTACATGGGTAAATAACGAGGTTCTGGGTTCAAAATTGGCCGCTTTCTCCAGATTAAGCAGTTTGGGTAATACGCGACCATACCCACTGCCATCAAGCACAAATTTAGCGTGAAACTGCTGAGTGAGTCCGGCTTCATCCACTACCTCAACTGCCGCCACACCAAGATTTTCGTCATAGTCAAACCGGGTGACTGACTGACCATAACGAATATCAACACCTTGTCTGGCCGCTTCGTCCGCCAGCACTTTATCAAAAATATCGCGCTGTACCTGAAAGGTAGTGCCCCAGCCTTCGGAAAATTTTTCGTTAAAATTAAAAAATTCATAACGCTCGCCGCAACTGAATGCAGCACCGTCTTTGAACTGAAAACCTGCAGCCTGAACGGCTTCGAGCATATCAGCCTGTTCGAGGAATGCCATGCTTTGTGGCAACAGACTTTCTCCTATTGAAAAACGGGGAAAATGTGATCGTTCCAGCACCAGAACGTTATAGCCCCGTTTATTCAGCAATGCCGAGGCGACTGCTCCCGAAGGTCCTGCGCCAATCACAATGACATCGAAAATCCCTTTTTGTGTAGCCACTTATTCAACTCCCTGAGAAGGCTGACGTAATAACGTCGTTAATATCCAAATCATCGCCAACCCCAAAAACACGGTCAGCCCAAAATGCTGCAACACAGGCGTTTGGCTGAGTGAAAGCAGACCAAACGCCAATAAACTGGTTATCACCGACAGAGTCACCGCCAGCCAGGTATTGGCGGCCTGCTGTGTTTCTGTCAGAAAAATCCCCATATCCAGCCCAATCCCAAGCACCAGGATCAACGCCATGATATGAAATAAATTAATTCCGGGAAGGCACAGCATCAGGATGCTGAGCGTGAATAATGATGCCAACATCGGCGGCATGATGATTCGCCAGGCGGCTAGTTTATATCGGGAAAACAAAATCACAAACAGCAACAGGTAAGCCAATGCAATCCAGATCATAATCTGCTGACGATAATCGGCCATCAAGCTGGAAATGGCCTCAACCTGATCGACCAGTACCAGCTCCGGGAAATGCTTTTTTAAACTTAACTGTTGTGCTAACTGCCTGGGCTGGCTCGCGGTAAGACTGACCATCGTGGCAAGGCCATTGTGATCTGTATGAATGATCTGCGAACTTAATATGCCACCTAATCCGTTGTTTGGAAGCTGTTCTGCTGTCAATCGATTGGCCAACCCATACTGCATCATCTCCATTGCTTGGGTCGCAGCGGCATCCGTCAGATTCAGCGTCGTAAATAGCTTTTTTAATTCAGCGTTATAAAGCGTTTCCACCAAATAGGCATTGCTTTCTTGTCTTTTCAAAGAAGGCAGGCGATCGGCCAATAAGCTGAACTGAACCAAATTGCCGTTATCAACCAGCTGACTCAGCCAGGGACGAATGGCTTCTTCCTGTTGCAGGCACTGCTCCAATTGATCGCAGGGAATCAATAAAAATTGTGTGCTGCTATTCAAGCCCAGACGCGTCTGAATTCGGGTTTCCTGCTCCAGCAAATGGGCAGGAGAGGTTTGCAGCAAACGGATGTCATCTTCCGTTTTCCCTGTCCAGATAATGGCGATTGCCATTATGGTGAGTATCGCGAGCCCATACTTGAACCCATTATTTTTAGCAAGCGCCGGGCAGGCTGCTTGCCACTGTTGCAATCGTTTGGCTGCACTCAACTCTTTGAGAGGGTCATTTTGGGTCAGCCTGGGCAACGCGATGACGACTGTCAGCCATGCCGCGATGAGTCCAACAGCAGAAAATACTGCCATTTGTCTTAGGCCCGGAAAAGGCGTCATGGCGATGGCAGCATAAGCCAGCACACTGGAAAACAGTCCTAAAAAAAGTCCTGGCATGATGCGTGGCAACACCAGCTGGTGGCGTTGTCTTTCACAGATAAAATGTAACGCGTAGTCAATTGCCACCCCAATCAGCCCGGCACCAAAAGCAAAAGTCACAATATGTACCCGTTCAAAAACCAGCATAACGACAGCTGTTGCTACCGCACAGCCCACTACAATCGGCAGTAATAAAACAGTGACCAGCCGCACACGGCGGAACACCCACAACATTAGGATAAGAATGCCTGCCAATGACCCCAGCCCGATAGTCGAGATTTCTTTTTCAGCCTGACGAGCACCGGCGTCAGCATGCACCAGCAACCCCGAAGGCAGCAGCTCTATATCCTGCTCACTAAAGCGAGTGGTCAATTCGTCGAAAACAGATAACACCGCCTGCTGAACGTTGATCGAAAAGGCATCACCCTTAAGCTGAATGATTAACAGGTTGGTAAAACCGTTATCTCCGGGGAGGCGTAAATAGCCTTGCTCATCCATTTCAATATTTATCAGAGGTGACTGGGCGCTACGCCAGGCTGATGATAAACCAAACGGATCGGCTTTCAGGTTTTGCCCGCCCATTTGCATCGGGCTGTAAATCATGCTCAAAGCACGTTTAGCAACAGCCTCCGTATTATTCTGCAACGCTAGTCGCATCTTTTCAGTTAGTAATACATAACGGTAGGCATCTGAAGCGTGCTGAGATTGTTCAATTTGCTGATCATCTATCTGCCACACAACAGAGTCGACTTCCGGGATCTGCTGATAGCGCTCTGCAATGGTTTGCGTGGCTTGTTGCAATTGCTGTTTGTCCTGCCCGGAAATCAGGATAATCAAGCGCTCTGCAAAACGTTGTCCCATTTGAGCCGAAGCTTCCCGAACCAGCGGCTGTTGCTGCGATTCCGGCAGCAAACTCATCATGCTGGTATCAATAGCGGGTTGTTTTGTCCACGCCAGACACAGCAGCGTTATCACCAGCAAACCCCAGACGATAGCGGCAACTTTCGACGCCAGTAGACGATAAATCATTGTTGCAGATTCAGGAAATCAATCCGGGTGATATCCCCGTTTTTTTCATGTAAAACCACTTTACGCATCAATGTATCGCCTGATAATTCCACCTGATTGATGGCTTGTTTGAGGGTTGGCTTTCTGGGCGTTAGTTTGACCTGCCAGTCGCGATTATTCTGATAATCGCCATTAGCAAAGAAATAATCAGATAAGGCATACCAGTCGGCCGTTAACACGGCAAAGAAGATTTCCGTGAGAACTTTCGTCGCAGGATCGTGATCGGCTTTCAGTGAGATCAAATCATCACCACCCTGACTGCTGGTGATACTGTCTGGCTTCATGATCAATTCATTTTCAATTGGTGTTAAGGTCTGCCAGCGAATGAATTCATTGCGTTGATAGTTAAAAACCCCGCTGGAAAGCAGTGTGATATCAAATTCTGCCAGATACTTTTCCTGTTTGAATTCGCCCTGCAACCGCTCTGGCGACTCGGTTAACTGCGTGAGCAATTCATAGGACAATTCGGCATGAACCGGTGATATGACAAACCACAGCAGTATTAACCAGCGTTTCATGGTTGCAACCCCAGCTTTTGAAATAAAATATCCGGCGAGACAAACAACATTTCTTCCGTTTGCATATCAACGGCCACCTGAACGGTATAGCCCTTTGTTAAACGTTGACCGGTCTGGGCATCTTCAATCAGATAATCAATTTTCAAGCGGTTTTCCCATTCGGTTAATCTGGCAATCACCCGGATCTTCTGCTGAAAGCGCAAAGGCTGCGCATAACGCACGCGTAAATCGATAACCGGCCAGCCAAAGCCTGATTCATGCATCTGCGGATAGTTATAGTCAATGGCATCCAATAAAGCGCAGCGGGCTATTTCAAAGTACTTCACATAGTGCCCGTGCCAGACAATCCGCATCACATCAACATCATGAAAGGGCACTTCAATTAACACTTCAGCTTGTCTCATTCAGATTTCCTGTTGCTGTCTATTTCGGCTGACCAGAATGGATAAAAATTGAACCACTGTAGCGGAGCTTTAAGACAATAATGCTGTAAACACTTCGCATATTGCTGCACCACATTATCAAGCTTTAACTGCCGCTCACGACGCGACCAGCTTAATTTTTCGGCAAATTGCTCAAGATAAATATGATAACCATCCGGATGTTTCAGGCAGAACATCAAAAACACCGGACAGCCAAGCAAGCCTGCAAGAATAAATCCACCCTGAGGCATTGGTGCTGAAGCCCCCAGAAAATCCACTTCGGAAACCCGCTGCTCCCCGGTGACCGGCGTGCGATCGCCCGCTATCACCAGAAACTCCCCGGCCTCAACTCGTTCAGACATCAACATGGCAAAAGCCGGCGACATTTCGGTGACTTGATACATCTCAACCTGCGCTTGTTGATTCACCTTCTGCATCAACGAATTAAATTTTTCAGCATGCCGGGTATAGACCAGCAAGGTTAATTTCAAATCCGGTTGTTGCCGTGCCAACGCATTACAGACTTCAGTATTGCCCAGATGCGAGACGATGATAATGCCGCCCTGTTTGTTCTCAATCGCCTGCTCAAATAAACCGTCAGTTTGAAATTGCACATCATTCAGGGTGATTTGCCCCATCCACACCAGAAACTTGTCGAGCAGCGTTTCCCCGAACATCAGAAAATGTTTGAACGACGATAGTGATTTTTGTGCCTGTAAACAGGATTGAACACGCGACAGATATTGCTGTGAAGCCTGCCTGGCAGGCTGATTTCGGAGATAGTAATAGGCTATCACCGGAAACAGAACGACCCGAAAGCCCCATCGCCCCAGCAATCGATAGATCAACAAAAGCAGCTTCATACCGAACACAGTGCCTGACTCGCTGATCCGGGACCAATGATGACGCTTAGTCATGGCATTTTTGCCATAAAAGCCGCGGTAAACGCCACAACATGCCAAAAAACAGGCGCGTATGCATGCCGGTAATGAGCACATTATCTTTCCACAGATTAAAATGCGACACACCATCAATCGGGTAATGCACTTTCGTAGGCAGGTTTTTTACCACACCTTTTTCCCAGACCCAGCGCACCATGATTTCCGGGTCAAACTCCATTCGATTTCCACATTTTTGTTCAGCCAATAACTGAACCAGTGGCGCAACAGGATAAACCCGATAGCCGCACATACTATCCTTGACCTGCAGCGACAGCGTATTAATCCAAATCCAGATATGGGTCAGATAACGACTGTAAAAACGCAGTTTTGGCACGGAGGCATCGTATTCCGGATAGCCTGTCACCAATGCCTGTGGGAACTGTTCAGCCGTGTTCATGAATAATTCAACATCCTCCAGATCATGCTGCCCATCTGCATCTACTTGCAAAGCATGAGTGCAACCTTGCTGATTCAGCCAGATCAGACCGGCCTTTACTGCAGCGCCTTTACCGCCATTCTGTGGCAGGCGTATTAAGGAAACGTCATCTGAATAATTTTGCTGCAGTTGAATTAATGTCTGTTCACAGGCAGCGTCACTGCCATCGTCCACCAGCAGGATGGGATACCTAAACACCAGGATAGCTTCGAGAATTTCACCAATCGCATGTTCATGGTTATAGACGGGTATCAATATGGCAGGTTTAAACGCCTGGGATGTTGTTGCATTATTCATAACAGATTCTGCCGCTAGAGTGAGTGCCCGCTTCGGATTGATAACTGAAAAACAGTTTTTGCTTTTCAGTGTCATAACGCAGGCTGATGGAAACCCGTTGAGCCGGCAGTAGTAATAATTGAAACTTTAACGCTTCGAGTTGTTTGAATTTTCCCTGCACCTGAAAATATTTTCTGCCGTAGAACTCCGCCCAATGTACCTGAACTACCCCGGGTAAAATCGGCTGTTGTGCAAAGTGCCCGTCGAAGTAGATCAACTGTTCCGGCAAACAGCAATTTAAGATGATTTCGTCCTCCTGGTTTTTCACGCTGAGGATCTCAGGCCATTTCACCGCGGGTTTGGCAAACAGTTCAACTAAATGGTGCTTTGGCAATTTGCCCTGCGAGTTGATCGGCATGGCTTGTACAAAACGCCACCGTCTGGGAATGACCACCGCTTCAAAATGTCTGCTTAACTGTTTTTTCAACGTAGTAATCAATGGTTTTCTGCCGACCTCATGCAGCAACGCATTTCCGGCATCGCTGAGCACAATCACAGCGGCCATTTCTATTCTATGACGCGCCAGGGTTAAAACTTGAGCTTGTTCAACCAGGCGTGAAGCTTGTAACAGCGCATTCATTTCATTGAGCGACACTCGCTTACCTTCCACCTTCACTATCTGATCTTTTCTGCCTTGCAGGCTAAAATGACCCTGCGGGGAAAACTCGACCTGATCGGCAAGGTTGACTTGTGTAGCATCATGGCAGAACAACACGTTTAAACTCCCGTCATTCGCTTTGCTCAATTCAACATGAGCCAACGGCTGCCACAAAGAGGATTCATCATCAGATTGCTGGCGACGCCATGCCAATGCGCCAGTCTCAGAACTGCCATAAATTTCAGTGACAGGCGCCTGCAGCAAACCTGCAACATTGAGACTATTGTCCAAACTAAGCGGCGCTGTTGACGAAAAGACCTCACTGCATTTCGGCTGAACCAAGTGCCAATCCTGAAGACGATTCATCCGTCCCAAATGCGAGGGGCTGGAAACTAAACTGAAACTGGAATGCTGCTCAACCAGCGCAATTAAATCTTCCGGATACTGGCTCAGCCGGGCTGTGAACGCCTGCTGATAACAGAATGGTCTGAACAGACGAAAGGTCAGTCCATATAAATGCTGATGGGAAACCGTGGTGGCTACGATGGCAGCGGGTGATTCCGGCATCAGTACATCCAACGCTGCAAGTTCATCTTCAAGTTGCTGCATCGTCTTACTGATGGCTTTGGGCAAGCCAGTAGTGCCTGAGGTATAGACTTCAATAGCCGGATGATCTGCAGCAATGATCTGCCAATTTATTTGCTGCTTAATCGCTGCACTTTCAGCCTGCGGAAGTACCGAATCAATATCAAACTCACCGATAAAACCATCAACCTCTGTGGTGAGTCGTACCACTGTGTCAGGTAAGTTATCCCCGGTCAGACAGGCTGTTCTGCCAAGCTGCCATAACGCACAGATAATGGCCAGACATTCAGCTGCATCGTGATGAAACACCGCCCAACGTTGTCCCCCCTGGTTCTCCAATACGGCCACCCAGCTGACAACACGCTGCTCAAATGCCATTGCATTGATTTGCTGGTTGCCGGATAGCGCTACCAGACTCTCTGCCGAACGCTGCCACCATGTTGATAAGGGTGTTAATACTGGCATGTTAAGCCGCTTTTACCCGTTGTCTGACCAGCCATTCGCCCAGCATCAGGCCACCGATCAGAAAATATGCCACCACACCGTTATACCAAAGCCATAAAGCATCATCTGCCAGTAGCACGGTTATCAATGCCAGCGTGGCATTGAAGGCAAAGAACAGGCACCATATCTGCGTGACCTTGCGGGTATAAAGAACGGCCTTCTCTGGCAACTCCGGTTCACGAATTCTCGCCAGTCTTTCGACAACACTCATCTCCGTGAGCAGGCTTGAGGCAAACAGAAATAACAGGCTCAAGTTGATAATGACGGGATAGAGTTTCAGGCCATTTTTTTCACCCAGCCACCACACGACAGCACCAATAACAATAACGGCCAGACACAAAAAATAGCGTTCCTGAGCGGATGAAGCTGTTATCCAACGCAATACCAGCAAGCCTGCCAGCATCGTGAGTAACCAACCATAGGCATCATGCTGTATCCCCCAATAAACAATAAAGGGATACAGAATAGATAAGAGTATTAAACTGGCTTTTACCATTGAGTTCATTAAGCCGAATGGAGCAACTTCTCAACCTGTTCAACGATGTCCTGCACAGTTCTGACGGCTTTAAAATCATCTGGCTGAATTTTTTTCCTGGTCATTTTTCGCAGTTCGATCACCAGATCAACCGCATCAATACTATCAATATCCAAATCCTCATATAGATTGGATTCAGGCGAGATATCGTTAGCATCAATCTCAAACAACTCTTCAAATACGGCCACTATCTTGTTGTAGATTTCTTCCTGACTCTTCATGGCGTTCACTTATTTAGTTCGGTGGGATTCAACCAGCTTGGCTAACGCATTAACACTGGCAAAATATTGGCGGGTTTCTTCGGAATCGGCTTTTAACTTGATGCCGTATTGCTTCTGTAAGGCCAGGCCAATTTCTAAGGCATCAATAGAGTCTAATCCCAAGCCATCTACAAACAGCGGGGCATCATCTTCAATGTCTTCCAGTTCAATATCTTCAAGATCAAGACTGTCGATAATCATTTGTTTTATTTCACGATTAAGATCACTCATGTAATCCAATTTCCTTATTAAAAAAACCGGTTAAATCGGCTGTCAGATTTCTGGCTGCCATGGCAGGTTTCACATTATCTATATAGGTTGCTATCGGCATAGGCGGCTCGATCCTGATAACAAAATGTGGCCGTTGTTGAGGGATGCGATACCACGGCTCACCTTTAGTCAATGTCAGGGGCTGACAATCAATGATGACCGGTGTCACATCCACTTTTGTACGAACGGCCACGTTGGCAGCACCGCGTTTCAGGCTGAGTCGTTGTCCGGGTTTGGAACGGGTACCTTCAGGGAAAATAATCAGTGCATCCCCTCTGTCAAAAGCCTGCTGGGCGGCTTCAATGACCACATCAACTGAATCATCATTGAGAATATAACCCGCAGCTTTAACGGGACCGTATGTAAACGGGTTGCGTAACAAGGCCTTTTTTACGACACAGTTGGCATTGGGCACCAGCGAAATCAGAAAAATCACATCAATTAAAGACGGATGATTGGCCAGTATCAATTTAGCGCCCTGGAGC
>NZ_DCSO01000076.1:9016-15240 GCF_002325665.1 Methylophaga sp. UBA1464 | reverse complement strand
ATTTAGCGCCCTGGAGCTTATCGCGACCATGCACCTGATAACTGAGCACCCCAAGCAGCTTCATTAAGCCGATATAACATCGAAATACATGATGAATACATGCCTTACCGCGACGCTGCTTTTGCACCGATGTACCCGGCAATACCATCAGAATCGGCGCCAACAGCAATGAAATAAATACGCTGCCCAGCCCAAATAAAAAGAAACTTAATGCTGTGGCAAATAAACGCCAGCTGCGGTCAAGAAATGCTGTCATTGTCTGGCATCCACCGCCAAGTGCCAATTTGCCTGATTAACGTTCATCATCAGGCTGCCTTTTTCATCCATCAATACCTTGATGAATTGAAATATCTCCTGATAAGTACTGAGCTCAGAACACGCTTGTGTCGTTGGCTGTAAAGTTAAATTTGCCTTAGCATCATCAGAACGACTCACCACGAAGGCTAATGCCAGTGGAAATGGCACACTCAGCTCATAGGGCTGATACAGGGCGGGTAACGGAATATCATAAACAACACAGAAAACACGCTCATGTCTCTCAAGTTGTGCGGCAGCCTCAAACAAGGTTTGCAATAGCAGACCATTCATTGCTGAAATGGCCGTTATCGGTGATTTATCTTTGCGGGCAATGGAAATGATTCCGGCCACCGCGTTATGCACGGCTAAA
This sequence comes from Methylophaga sp. UBA1464, assembly GCF_002325665.1. Taxonomy (NCBI): domain Bacteria; kingdom Pseudomonadati; phylum Pseudomonadota; class Gammaproteobacteria; order Thiotrichales; family Piscirickettsiaceae; genus Methylophaga; species Methylophaga sp. UBA1464. Next base: position 14,573 of record NZ_DCSO01000076.1, on the reverse strand, counting down.
CTGAAACCTGTGGGTGAAATCGGCTGATCCCTGGCGATTTCTTCAAGTAACGACAACGTTAAACCGGTATCACCATGCCGTGACGCAAAAATACCCGGCATAGATTGGTTTTCTGCCAACACATTCAACGTGGAGGCTGCGGCATATTTACCCAGCGTGGTAAAACGCCGACGCAGCAAAGCCGGTATCTGTTTTAAAGCCGGAGAAGTTTCTGCAGGGCCATCATCTGATGAGCTATCAAACCATGCTTGCCATGACGCTTTAGTATCCAGTCCCGGAGCCAATGCTGACCAGGTTTCCAGATTAAGGCTTACCACTGCATACACTCATTAACTGTCATTTTCAGGGCTCCAAGATCCATCTCGGCTCTTTTAGTTTAAATCATCGAACGAGGGATTTTACTTTGCCAAGGTGTTTATGCAAGTCTAATCTGCCATTGAGCACCCAACCCGACTCGCCTATACTTGCCGCTTTCGTACTATCTACATGGAGGTAACATTGTGAAACACCTGTTAATTTTATTAACCGCATCTGTTCTTATTTTTTCTACTCAGGCTCACAGTCGGGATACACAACATATGCTGTCAATCGAAGCAGCAATGAACTCGGCAGATTTTAAAGAAAAACTCGATCCCAATATTCGTTTTTATTTTGGCAATCAGCCACACCCGGAAATAGAAAAATCGTTTGGCAAATTTGTCAGCAATAAAAAAACCAACGCGTTCGGTAAGTCTGATGAAGCGGCTTGTGAATGGGTATTGCTCAGCGCAATGCTTTCATTGCAGGACAGAGTGAAAGCCGAGGGTGGTAACGCGGTCATCAATATCAACAGCTATTACAAAAAAAATACGGTCAGCAGTGAAACCGAATATGAATGTCATGCAGGTGCCATTATGGCTGGTGTCGCTCTGCAAGGTGAAGTGGTCAGAATTGCCGAATAAGTCATCCGAATTCCCTCAACTTTGGTTCGCCAGAGTTGAGGAATCGTCAGTACAACAAGAACAGACATGCAAACGTTTGTTATCGATATCTGAATACAAACGCTTTAAATTAATCAAATCTACATTCAAACAACGACAATATTTATTGAGCCGATGGCTGATACGTTATGCGTTATCCAATGCGTATAACCAGCCCGTGGATTATTGGAATATTGAAGAAAAGGCCGGTAAATTTCCCGTCATTCATAACCTTCCCGTTACCACTTATTTAAGTCTTTCCCATAGTCATGACAGAGTGGTGGTCACCATCTCAAATTCCGCCATTGGCGTAGATATTGAAAAAATTGTCCCGCGGAACAACATGGCTGCAATGGCTGAATTATTTATGTCTCCAGATGAACTGGAATTATTTCACCAACATGCAAATCCAGCGTTATATTTCTATCAAACCTGGTGTATCAAAGAAGCCTATTTCAAATCAATGTCCTCTATAGAACAGCAAAATGTAACGCTGCGAAAAATTGATTCGACATTGATTTGTTCAGAGGAAAAAGGCGGCATGGTCGTCAAAACCCTATTGGCTGAGTATATGCTTGCAGTTTACGGTGAAAAAAATCAGCGCACGATCCAGTGCTATGCTCTTAATGAGCACGATGCAGCTTATGCCGCTTTTAATAATAACGATAAACTTACCTTTAACTATCTGGAAGTGGTTCTCTAAACCGTTTCATTATCGACCAACTCTGCTTGAGGCATACTGAAATACGCCCCTTGAGAAAAGTCGATACCCAACGCCTGAACCTGATTTTGTACGGCTTCACAGTGAACAAATTCCGCGACGGTTTTGATGCCAAGGCTACGGGCAAACTGCACTACACCTCGGGTCACAACGATAGCCGATTGATCTTCATTAAGGTTTTTTATCAGGCTGCCGTCGATTTTAATCAAATCCACATTTAAACGGAGCAGGTGCTCGAAGTTGGAGTAGCCGCTGCCAAAATCATCAATGGCAATTTTGCAGCCAAAGCTTTTCGCCTTATCAATAAACTGACGGACTTCGTTGTAGTTATCGATCCCATCGGACTCAAGGATTTCAAAAATCAATCGTTCACCAACGTGATAGGTTTTGAGCTTCTCGAAAATAAACTGTATGAGTTCCGTATCCAGTAAATCACGATAGGACAGATTGATGGAGAATTCGTAGTTGAGCTTGGCAAATTTCTGAAATGACTTTTCCACCATTACCCGGGTGAGCAGGCTATCCAGTCGTAATTTACTGGCCACTGGCAAAAAAACACCCGGACTAATCACTTCGTTATCGGGGTCAATCATTCTGATCAGGCATTCATATTTGCTTATTTGGCCATTTTGATTATCAATGATTGGTTGAAACCAGGGAACAATACGATCCTGTTGTAATGCCTGTTTTAGTTGTCTGGCCCAGAACAGGTTTTGCTCATACACCCGTTCAACATCTTGCTTACTGTTATAAATCGCATAGTGTCGTGACGTGTGGCGGGCAATTTTTAACGCCGCTGTGGCATGACTGATGACGATATCAGGTGAGTTATCATTGATTGCCCCAGCATCATGTTGACTTGCAGCACCTATGGTTGCGGTGATGCTGATATCCTGATCCTGCCATTGCAGGTGCTGTTCTTGCAGAAAGTCACTTAATTGTCTCAGGAATCCGGTGAGGAATTCCTTAGACCATGCAAAACCCAACAGAACAAATTCGTCACCGGATAACCGATAAAGTCTGGCGTTATCGGCATGATTGTAGTCACGACAAAATGCAGCAATACTCTCTGTCAGGCTTTGCAATACGGCATCACCACAATCATTACCGAAGATACTGTTTAACTCCCGGAATCGATCAATATTCACCAGTATTAAGGTGTTTTTACGCTGATGCTCCAAATCCAATAATAATCTTGCCCGGTTTGGCAAGCCTGTCAGCTGGTCTGTATAGGAAGCCTGCAATTCCTGCATCAGCAATGCAATGCGGTAAACCAGATAAGCCGACAAAAGCAAGATCACAATACTGGTTGCAATCAGGATGCGTTGATTAATAACTCGCATCGGTGCAATAACCGCATCAATTTCATTTTTTGGAACACCCACTGCAAACAACATCTGTGCCGGCGTGGTCGCGGCATAGAGTACATATTCGTTATCATCAACCGTAAACTGATGGGTTTGCAAAAGTGCTTTTTGCTGACTCGTTTGAAGCCGTGAAATAGCGTTATTGAATTGCAGCTCAATAAACTCCTGACTCATTACCGAATCGATGATTTTCTGAGCATAGCGTTCATTATTCAATCTGCTCAAACTGGACAGTTTGCGTTTATTTTTATCGATTAATAAGGCAAAGGTATTCGGGGTGATACTGACCTGACTCACCAGATCAACAATCTGATCTGCTTCCCAGTCTGTTGTTGCATAACCAACAACTTGCTGTTGACTGTTCAAGACAGGTTTGATCAACGTTAACACGGCACTGTCTGTTATTTCGTTGTAATAGGCGGGCGTCCAATAGATTTCATCACGTTGGATATCAACATCCTCTACAGCCGCCATGTCCGTCAGGTTGAACCAGTGTTGTTGCTCAAAACTTAAAAGCTGTGAGTTCGACTCCGTTAACACTTCTATGCTGGCTGTTTGATCACGAAATGCATAGCGTGAAATCGGCTTTGCACCCTGACTGACGTGTTCGGGTAAAAACCAGATACCCACAGCGGAAGTGTTCTTAAAGTCATTCAGCTTTGCCTGTAACATCACACTTAATTCTGTATTGAACACCTGTGAATTACGCTGGGAGGCAAATAACTCGGCAAACAAACTGCCAATACGTGCTAAATCGGTGGTGTCACGCTCTAAGGTGCTTTGGGTTTGTACAATTTGGTTCAGATTATTGAAAAAAGTCTCTTCAATCTGCTTCTGGCGAACCTCGCCAATCGTATCTTCCGAATAATTCAGATTCAGTGAAGATAAAATCCACATGCCGGCAATAAACAGAATGACCAGCATAAACAACATCCACAGGATGAGTTTTTTTGAAGAGTCCACTAATAGCGAGCGAAGCATCAGTTAGCGGCCGTTTTATACAAACAGCCCATTAATTCTGGCCTTCCAGAATACGATGAATTTGCTGACGGGCGAGATTAATGGCATTAGCACTCACCTGGGGGCGAAGGTTTTCAGCGAGTTTTTCTGCTTCAGTTGCCCCCTGTTGCTGGGCCACTTCATACCAGACTACGGCTTTGGCTTTATCTTCTGTAAGTCCGCTTTGCTGCAGCCGCCGTCCCATTAATAATGACGAGTCTGCATATCCAGCACGAGCAGCCTGTATCAGCCACGCTTCGCCTTTTTTAACATTAGACGGATTTGCCGTTTGCTGCACCAGCAGGCTTCCCAGCGAATGCTTTGCCGGAACATGTTTATTTAATGCTGCACGCTGATACCAACTGGTTGCCAGCTCAGTATTCTGCTGAGTGCCTTTACCGGCCTCATAAAATAAACCAAGCATATATTGAGCATCCGCATAATCATCCTGTCCGGCTTTCTCAAACCAACTGAAAGCAGCTTGATCGTTCTGCTTCACCCCCAATCCCAAGGCATAGAGTTCACCGAGCAGATAACGGGCCCGAGGAGAGTGTTGCTCTACTTTTTCCGCCCATTGCCGTGACTGCGTATACTCCGCCAGGGCTTTATGTATAAGTGCCATATTTAACTGTGAACGCACATCTCCCTTATTCGCTGGCGACAGGCATGCCTGTTTGGCCTCAGGGAAATTGCTGATGTTCGTCAGCAAATAACAATCATTTAATTGCTGTTTATTGACATTTGAAACAATGGCTTCGTCCAGCACGACTGTCTCATTTTCATTAGGTGGCGGGGGCTCAGCCTGAGTGGTTTTTTGCGTTAATTCATTGGCTTTGGCCAATCTTAATGCAAACGCTTCAACATCTTTCGGGCAGGAATAATTGTATCCGGCTTTATAAAGCGTCAATGATTCCTGGGTAAGTGGGCGCGTGGCATAATTTTCGGCAATTTTCTGGCAGCGATCTTTACGTTCTGCATTCACTTTGCGAAGCGCTTCTGCCCGGCTCTCATCTTCAATGTGAAGATTAAGATAATCTGTAAGTGGATCGATATAAGGTTGAGCGAACAGGGCTTCTATTTCTGCATCATAATTTGCCGTCGCTCTTTCAGTGGTTTTTGCTATCCACTCTTTGGACTGCGCAAAGATATCCTTTGGCTGATACCCGGTGCAGCCATAAAGCATACTGCTTAAAAGCAGGGATAATGCCAGTCGTTGCAATTTAAACCTTCAACATCAAATTAGAATGTATCTCACAAGATTAATCTAATTTTGGGTAAATTTCCTTTATTTGTCATCAGCCGTTTGGGATGACTCAACAGTCGTTTAATGAATAAAGCACTCGCGCCGGGGAATCAGCATCAGGGGGATTGCAAAAAAACCTCATCGCCAAGACGAATCACCGCACTTTGTTTGATTGCACCATAAATACCCAGATTTTGATCGGCTTTTTGTACGATGGTTCGTAAAATACTGGTATCAGATTCCAGTGACTGCTGCGATCGGGTCACCG
>NZ_DCSO01000076.1:7439-8902 GCF_002325665.1 Methylophaga sp. UBA1464 | reverse complement strand
TGCCTGTCCGATTTGCATTGTATTATCTACCCAGGCCTGTTCAACCAGACCTTCCATTCCCGGCAGGGTTTCAATGACCAGGTTGGGCCGAAAACGTTGAATATCCCAATCCGCGTCGGGGTTTAACTTTTGCAGATGTGCCAGTGTAGCCGTAGTAAGCAAATGAAACGGGGTCACCAGAAAAAAAGTGCCCGGGACCGACACAAAGTCGACTGCTGCAGGTGGCAACGAATCGAGATCGGGCAGGGGCTCCCCCTTTTCACGATCAAACGTCGCTTTTAATTCTTCCAGCCAGGTATGATCATCTTTTTTATGCCGCCGATAAAAGTCCAGTTCTGACAAGGGTCGCAGGGATTCCAGTGTCGAATCATGACCGGTCAAATCAGACAACAGGCTGTGAATTTGCGGATCATCACTCCCCACTACCCGACCATCAGGAAACTGAATATCTACCTGGTCATGAGCTCCGGTCATCTCTGAACGACGGCAACGCGCCACACAGCGTAATAATTGCGGTCTGAATTTACAGCTTTGAATTTCCTGCCGTGCAACGTCTCGCAGGGCCCATATCCGATCACCCTGCAATCCCATATCACCCAGATGACAATGACTCAGGCTTTCACCTGCCATACCTTTAACCGGATAACGCCAGATTTGTTGAACCGTTCCGACTTTAATCATGAGTGCTCCTGAAATACCCCAAGGCTTTTAAACGCCTGTTCAGTTTTGTTTCATGATCACGCCGTTGTAATACACGAAATTTATTAGCCAATTTTTTGACTGGATAAAGCTACGCTTGCCCTATTCCGATGCGCCGAAATTGTTACTGCCACTTAATGAGCGAAGTTTATTCACTGCCAGTGAAGCCGCAGCAGTGCGGGTTTCAACGCCAAGTTTGGTAAACACATGTTCCATATGTTTATTCACGGTGCGCGGACTGGTGCCGAGAATTTCACCAATACTTTTATCGGTTTTGCCAAGGATGACCCAGTGCAGAACTTCTGACTCGCGGTTGGTCAGATTGAAGACGGCTTTTAATGCTTCTATCTGAGCCGTTTCGGATTCTTCACGTAACAGAATCAGCCACTGTTCGTCACTTTGCAGATCGGCGGCATTAAAAATCAGTCGTCCGGTGGGTTTATGTACGATATGAGGACGTAAACGTCGCTCGCCCCCCTGATGCAATTGCATTACCCATTCCTGTAATGCTTTGGGCGTATCCTGAATCAGTGTTTCATCTTCACTGCTCATGTATTTCTCAATCAATTGACGCGCCAACGGTGTTTGCCAGATGATCTTGCCGGTGTTGGGTAACACAGCGATGGCGGCCTGACCAAAGGCATCCAGCGCCCCTTGGGTCTGATTGATTAATCGAGAATTCTTAAGGTGGGTATTGATCCGGGCAATGACTTCCACCGGACTCAGCGGCTTGGTCACATAATCAATTCCCCCGGCGGAGAATC
>NZ_DCSO01000076.1:0-7284 GCF_002325665.1 Methylophaga sp. UBA1464 | reverse complement strand
TCATAAAAATCACTGGAATATGCCGGGTGTTCAGATCCTTTTTGAGATTCCGGCAGACTTCAAAACCATCCATACCGGGCATCAGTGCATCAAGTAACACGATATCAGGTGTGGCTTCCAAGCTGATTTTCAGCGCCGATTCACCATTGTCAGCCACCAATACGGTATAACCAGACTCCACCAAAGCATCATGTAATAATGCCAGCGTATCGGGCGTGTCATCGACCACCAGCACAACGGCATTAAGCGGGTTTTCAGACATCAGCTAATTTCTCTTCTATAAAGGTTTTCAGGGTGCCTAATTGAAATCTGTCAGACATCTGGCGTATGTCCGTCACAAACTGTTTACACGCCAGACCTTGTTCCTCGATGTCATTGATCAGTTTACGCACACCGACCAGATATCCCATGTTAATCATCTCTAATAAGTCGTTTAACACTGCTTGCGAAGGCAATACATACGCCATCGTGGCGTCTTCAATCACCAGATCATCCTTGCTTTCTATCCATTGTAAATTGAGTCGTTCACCAATCCAGTTAATAAGCTCAAACAGATTGACCGGCTTTAGAATGAAATCTTTATCGGTAATACCTGAAGAATTTTCCAGGTTTTTATCAAACGCATTGGCCGAAATAATGCCGATTTTGACATCAGACTTATGCACATTACGGATAAGATGACAGGTTTCCCAGCCATCCATTTCCGGCATCGCCAGATCCATAAAAATGATTTCCGGCTGAAATTCCGGATAAATGCGTAAACATTCCGCGCCGGATGCGGCCTCTTTGACTTCGAAACCCAAGGGCTCAAGGATATTTAACAGCAACTCACGATCCACTGGTTCGTTATCCACCACCAGCAATTTACGTCGTGGTCCCTTATAACCCACTGGCATGCGCGTGTTGAGTAACGGCAAATCCTCTTCAACCCGAACGGATGGTAAAAACAGTCTGACAAAAAAGGTCGTGCCTTTGCCCACCTGACTTTCAACGTGCAAAACACCGCCCATCAGCTCAGTAAGCAACTTGCTGATGGTCAGTCCCAGGCCAGTGCCACCAATTCCCTGCGCTGCGCTGCCGCGTATAAACGGCTCAAAAATATGATCCAGTTCCGACTGCCTGATACCGGGTCCGGTATCTTCCACCTCTATCGATAAAAATTCGCGGGCATGATTAAACCGCAAATGAATTGAACCTTCACTGGTATATTTCACTGCATTACCGATGATATTGATCAATATCTGACTTAAACGCTTGTGATCAGCTCGCACGACACGCGGCAAATCCGAGCTGATTTCATACTCAAATTTCAGCCCTTTATTAATTGCCTGCAGCTCAAACATGCTGATAATTTGCTGGATATATTCAGGAAAACGCAGCGATTTGACATCAAATTGCAGCTTTCCACCTTCAATACGTGCAATATCCAGTGTGCCTTCAATCAGCGATAGCAAATGCTCTCCACTACGCAGAATGACTTTAATGGCATTTTTATTCTCTGCCGTCACATCGGTATTGTTATCCATCAATTGTGCATAGCCCAAAATGCTGTTTAACGGCGTACGCAATTCGTGGCTGATTCCGGTGATATAACGACTTTTGGCCTGATTGGCCTGTTCGGCTACCAGACGGGCTCGCTGCAATTCAGCATCAGTCTGTTCATGCAACATGATTTCGCGTTGCAGCAAACTGGTTTGATGGTTGGACTCCTGCTGTGCCACATTACGGCTTTGCGATGTAAGAATCAGCCACCAGACAATAATACCGCTGACCAGAACCAATGCCGCAAAGGCTTTCAGAAACCCAATCTGGATCTCCGGCAAAATCTGCGAGGCATTCTCGGTCAGAGTCAAAGAGATATGCAGGTAAATCAGCCCAAAGATCGAGGCCAGCAAGAGCACCGTCATGCCCATCAACAGGATGTAATGGCCTACACCATTCTGGATATATCCCCATAAAGACTTCGGCAACAGCTTTGTCATGGCAGCCTGCCATTGTGAATCCAGTTTGGCATGCGGCTTACAGGCATCGTTGCAGCGCGCATCCAGACAACAGCACAATGAACAAATCGCGCCCTGATAAGCAGGGCAATAAGCTATGTCGTCAATCTCATATTCACGCTCACAGATACTGCAGGTTTCTTTAGTCTTGCCGGGATGAAATTTATAAGGCTGACGCGCCAGATAATATTTGCCTTTGGTCCACCAGGCGAACAGGGGGGAACAGATTAATGCGGTAAACATCGCGATAAAGGATGAAAAGGACTGTGCTTCCAGTCCAAACACACCGACAAATGCCAAAACCGATAACAGGGAAGCCATGGCCATAGCCCCCACTCCGACCGGATTGATGTCATATAAATAGGCCCGGCGGAATTCAACCCCTTTAGGGCTTAAGCCCAGAGGTTTATTGATCACCAGATCGGCGACCACAGCCGTGATCCAGGAAATCGCGATATTCGAATACAAGCCCAATATCTGCTCCAGCGCCTGAAACACATCAAGCAGCATCAGCATGGTGGCAATCAATACATTAAATAATAACCATACCACCCGACCGGGATGGCTGTGGGTTAAACGGGCAAAGAAATTGGACCAGGCCAGTGAGCCGGCATAGGCATTGGTGATATTGATCTTGATTTGAGACAGCACCACAAAAAATACGGTGACCGCCAGCAACACATCGGCATTGGAAAAGACATAGCTGAAGGCCACATGATACATGTAGGTAGGGTTAACGGCTTCTTCAACGGATTTGGCTCCCATTAACACCAGATAGGCCAGCAACACGCCGGCAAACATTTTGATCATACCGACGAAGATCCAGCCCGGTCCCGCCAGTATCACGCCTAAATGCCACCGAAGCCGGTTGTTTTTGGTTTTTTCCGGCATAAATCGCAGAAAATCGACCTGCTCACCCACCTGAGGAATCAATGCCATGCCGATGGCGATGGCCGTGCCAAACATGTAAATGTTAAATCCACCATCAAAACCCGACCCACCGGCAAATGTCGTCAAACCTTTGAATGCATCCGGATCTTTGGCAAAGATAAAAATAAAGGGCAGCACCATCAAAAACAGCCATATCGGCTGAGTGATCATCTGAATCCGGCTGATTAATGTCACCCCATGAGTGACCAGTGGAATCACTACCACCGCCGATATCAGATACCAGATATAGATTGGCAAGTCGAAATACATGCTCAGGGCGTACGCCATGATCACGGCTTCCAGCGCAAACAGAATAAAGGTAAAGGTGGCGTAAACAAACGAGGAGATAGTCGAACCGATATAGCCAAACCCGGCACCACGGGTCAGCAAGTCCATATCCAGACCATATTTCGCAGCATAATAGCTGATAGGCAAACTGGTCAGAAAAATAATCAGACTAATCGTCAGAATAGCCCAAAAAGCATTCACAAAGCCGAAGTTGACGGCTAAAGCACCGCCAATCACCTCTAAAACCAGAAAGGAAATGGCCCCCAATGCCGTATTGGAGACACGGAAAATTGACCACTTCCTGAACGAGTGTGGTGTGAAACGCAGCGCATAGTCTTCCAGCGTTTCATTAGCCACCCAGGTATTGTAATCACGGCGGATTTTAACAATACGCTGTGGTGCGTTATGTTCTGATGACTCCATCAAAGCATTTTCCCGATAAATTTAGCCCAAGGCTTGATGGATCCCCACGCTCAATTATTGAGAGATACAGAGCTTACCCAATCGCATCATAACGTATGACGACCGATTTTTTATCTACGTAGTATTACGTATTGATTTTTCCATACCTAAGTCTGGCGAGGATTTGCAGCAACCCCACCGGAGTTTCTGGCTTTTTACATCACCAGCAAATAGAGTCCACTGAACGTCAACAGCGCTGCAAAGCCACGTTGCAACACTATACCAAGTTGATCTTTAAAGCTTGCCAGATAGACCCCCATACTCAGCAGCATCATGGTCGCCAACACCATACCGGTTACCGCCATCAGGCCATTCCCTGCAGCAACCAATTCCTGACCATGAACAAAGCCATGTAGCAACGCAAACACTGTGGTCAACCCTAGTTGCCACATGCTGCTGATGGAAGTGTTTAATAAAATCACCAGCCCCATTGCCAGAACACTGACCGCAATGGCCACTTCAACAAATGCCAGACCCGGAATCATGGCACCTAATGCCACCCCGCCCAATATAAACAACACAAACAGCATTGGCACCTGCCAACGTGTTGCTGATATGGATTGTCCGGCCCAATAGCCTACTGCCAGCATCACCAGTAAATGATCAATTCCGGTAAACGGATGGCTGAATCCGCTGGAAAAATTGGCCATATCATGTCCCGGATGGGCAAACGCAATAGCTGGAAAAGCCAAAAAACCCAACAGCGTTAACATCATTTTTTTCATTTCTTTTCCCTCTTGATTTAATGGTTAATTCAGCATTAATCCCTGTTTTTCAATAAACGCCACAATCTCATCCAGACCGTCTTCCTGTTTCAGGTTGCTGAAAACAAAGGGCCGTTCGCCACGCATACGTTTTGAATCACGATCCATCACTTCCAGCGAAGCACCCACCAAAGGCGCTAAATCGGTTTTATTGATCACCAGCAGATCCGACTTGGTAATGCCCGGGCCGCCTTTACGGGGTATCTTTTCACCGGCAGACACATCAATCACATAGATAGTCAGATCCGACAATTCCGGACTGAACGTCGCAGCCAGGTTATCGCCACCGCTTTCGACAAACACGATGTCCAACGGATCGAAACGTTTACTGAGTTGAGCCACGGCTTCCAGATTCATCGATGCATCTTCACGGATGGCTGTATGCGGACAACCGCCAGTCTCAACACCAATAATACGGTCCGCAGACAAAGCTTCATTGCGGGTTAAGAACTCGGCATCTTCCTTGGTGTAAATATCATTGGTGACCACGGCGATATTGTATTTATCACGTAATCGTTTGCATAAGGCCAACGTTAAGGCGGTTTTACCGGAACCAACCGGACCACCGATGCCAACTCGTAAAGGTTCTTTCATTTTGTCTTTCTCTTCTTCATGAACGAAATAAACGGGAATACTGGGTCTCATGTTTACAGCCAGCAATGCTCAGTGCCGGACAGAAATTCTGAATATCGTCATCAGGCAATTGTATGGCTTGATCGACTAAAGCAGGCAAAGTCATCGCTAACTCTGACAGAATACGTTGCCCGGCCACCTGCCCTAAAGGCACGGTTTTCATCACTGCACTGACCTGATTTTCCAGAAATGACCAGGCATAGGCGTGCAACATTTCCTCAAGCGAAATTTCCCAGCACAACGCCGTGACGGCATAGATCGTCGGAAAGGCGGGTTGCTGCAAGCTGCCCGTTAATAAGACGATTTGTGGTGGCCATGTGGCTAAATCCCGTTGCAGTCTTAACAACGAGTAGGCCATTTGACGGGTTTCGGCGAGCGCTTCGCTGCTATCGCGTCCTGCCTGATAATATTCATCCCAATACTGAATTTGCAAGCCATCCATTTGCTGCCAGGCTTTGAACAGCCTCAGTAAAACCGGCAGTTCGAAGTTGGCGTAATAGATTGACAGCACATCACCAATCCACTGTTTCGACGATTCAATATCCGTCACATCACCGCTTTCAATCGCCCACTCCAGGCCCTGCGAATAACTGTAGGCACCAACCGGTAGCATCGGGCTGGCAAGTTGTAACAGACGGGATAAAGATGCAGAACTCATCTCAGTGACTGTGACCGTGCTCATGGCTATGAGTATGTGAGTGATCATCGTCATGATGATGGTGATGACCGCCACCGCCAGCATAGGCTCCGGATTCCGGTTCAAATGGCGCTTGCAGTTCTTCAACCTGAACGTCTAACCCCAGCAACATTGCTTTCAGCACTGAATCTGTTTCCAGCTTCAGCCAGCCGTCTCCAATTTCAAGAGGAACATGACGATTACCCAAATGATAAGCGGCTCGGGTTAAAGACTTTGAGGTGGTAGTAGTCACTTTCATCACAGACTGATCAGCAGCAATGACTTCAATGATTTCACCACTATCAGCTTGCAGAAAATCCCCACCCCGCAGGATAGTGCCACGTTGCATATATAACGCCGCTTCTTTACCGGATTGTAAGGTCACGCGAATACGGCTTTTCTGCCGCAAATCAAAACTGAGACTGACCACATCATCTATCACCGTATCGGTGTGAATATGATCCAGCTTGGTCGAAATCGATAACATTTTTGTCCTTGAATATAAGCTGTCAAAACAGAAAATAACGTTGTGCCATCGGCAATTCAGTTGCCGGTTCACAGATTAATAATTCACCATCGGCCAGTACCTGATAGGTTTCCGGATCGACCTCGATTTTTGGTGTGGCATCGTTGAATACCATATCTTTTTTGCTGATATTCCGGCAGTTTTTCACTGCAACCAGTGGCTTTTGTAAATCCAGTGCTTTGACAGCCGGATTCGATAAGGCGGCTTCAGAAACAAAGGTTAATGAGCTTTTTAAGGCTTTACCAAAACTGCCAAACATAGGCCGGTAATGTACGGGCTGTGGTGTCGGGATAGACGCATTAGGATCGCCCATCGCCGCTGCGGCAATCATGCCGCCTTTTAATATCAGGGTCGGTTTCACGCCAAAAAACGCCGGACGCCATAACACTAAATCAGCAAATTTACCGGCTTCAATGGAACCGACTTTATGCGAAATGCCATGGGTTATCGCCGGATTAATGGTGTATTTGGCAATGTAACGTTTAATCCGGAAGTTATCGCAGTCACCCTCTGCGCGTTCGGCATCCTCTTTGAGTGTGCCACGTTGGACTTTCATTTTATGGGCCGTTTGCCAGGTACGAATCACCACCTCGCCAACCCGCCCCATCGCCTGAGAATCCGATGACATCATCGCAAACGCACCGGTGTCATGCAGAATATCTTCTGCAGCAATGGTTTCACGGCGAATACGTGATTCGGCAAATGCCACATCTTCAGCAATGGATGGATCCAGGTGATGACACACCATCAGCATATCCAGATGTTCATCCAGGGTATTGATGGTAAATGGTCGAGTGGGATTGGTTGATGAAGGCAATACATTGGCAGAACCAATGGCTTTGATAATATCCGGTGCATGGCCGCCACCGGCACCTTCAGTGTGGAAAGTATGAATGGTGCGACCTTTGAAGGCTGCCAGGGTGGTTTCGACGAAGCCCGATTCATTAAGGGTATCAGTATGAATTGCCACCTGAATATCCATCTCGTCCGCTACGGACAAACAGT
>NZ_DCSO01000017.1:4936-10091 GCF_002325665.1 Methylophaga sp. UBA1464 | reverse complement strand
TTCCAGTTCTTTCAGCATTTCATCAATCAGTTGTTTGCGGTTTTCGTTGCTGTGAGTTGCTTCGGATTTATGCTCGGTTTCCAATTGCTGGCGAGCACCACCAATAGTAAAACCCTGTTCATAAAGCAAGCCACGAATTTCGCGAATCAATACCACATCATGGCGTTGATAATACCGGCGATTTCCGCGACGTTTTACCGGTTTTAGTTGCGTAAATTCTTGTTCCCAGTAACGTAAAACATGCGGTTTAACCCCGCATAATTCACTCACTTCACCAATGGTAAAGTAGCGTTTACCAGGAATGGCCGGTAGTTCGTTGTTATTACTCGCCTCTAGCATAACTGTCCACCCTTGCTTTCAGTTTTTGGCCAGGACGGAAAGTAACGACACGACGGGCGGTGATTGGAATCTCTTCACCCGTTTTCGGGTTACGGCCAGGCCGTTCATTTTTGTCGCGTAATTCGAAATTACCAAATCCGGAAAGTTTTACCTGATCACCTTCTTCAAGTGCTCCACGGATTTCTTCAAAGAACATTTCAACCAGTTCTTTTGCTTCACGTTTATTAAATCCCAACTCTTCGTATAGTTGTTCCGTCATATCGGCTTTTGTGAGTGCCATTCTTTACCCCTATTCTTATTATTGAACCGACGTTAGGTTCTGACCATCGCACCCAAATCGCTTTGCAGCTTTTGAGTGATTTGTAATATTAAAGCATCGACTTCATCGTCGGTCATGGTTCGCTCACCATGCTGAAGATGGAAGGCAACCGCAATACTCTTCTTGCCAAGCTCGACACCATCTCCAGAATAAACGTCAAACAATTGAATTGACTTAAGAATATCAGACTCAATGCCTTTCAGGCAATGCTCTATTTCAAAGGCAACAACTGAGTTGTCGACGACTAATGCAAGATCCCTGCGAATAGCAGGATAACGTGACAAAGCGGTAAATTTTGGAATGGCGGATTGTAAGCAAACCGCCAATTCCAATTCAAAAACATAGGCTTTACCACCAAAGCCTAATGGTTTATTCAGTTTTGGATGTAAAGCGCCGATCCAACCTACAGCTTGTCCGTTCTGATAGATACGCGCAGATTGTCCCGGGTGCAATGCTGGATGAGCTTCAGCTCGAAATTCAACTTGACCGTCACCTATAGCCAAAAGCGCTTCAACATCCGCTTTCACATCAAAAAAATCAACTTTACGGCTTTTATCGGCCCACTGTTCAGTATTTACATCGCCGTAAATCAGACCACCAATACATTGATATTGATCGATGTCTGCCAGTTCTCCGCGAAATACACTGCCTACTTCAAACAAGCGGATACGATCGTGCTGGCGATTCAGGTTATACACCATCGCTTGCACCAAACCTGGCCAGAGAGAATGTCTCATTACCGATAAATCAGCAGAAATCGGGTTGGCCAATTTAATGGGGTCAGCTTCGCTGTCAGCAAAGTGTTTTTGTAATGTTGGATCAACAAAGCTGTAGGTAATAGCTTCATAATAACCACGATCTACCAATAAACTTTGTAAGCGTTCGGTCGCCAGTTGTTTTTCGGAAATTGCGCTGGGTAACACACTAATTGCAGGACGAGTTTGCGGCAACCGATCATAGCCATACAATCGTCCCAATTCTTCAATCAAATCGACTTCGATATTAATATCAAACCGGAAACTTGGCACAATAACCAGCCAGCCATCTCTAACTTGTGTAACTTCCAGACCCAAACGTGTCAGCTGTTCTTCTACTTCAGCAGCTTCCAGCTCAATTCCCAATACCCGTTTAATACGATTTGCACGTAGCAGAATTTGCGGCGTTTCAGGTAACGCACTTTCCTCACTGATAATCGTTAGCGGGCCTGGCTGACCACCGGCAATTTCCAGAATCAACTGCGTGGCCCGTTGCATTGCCTGTTGTGCCAATTGAGGATCAACACCCCGTTCAAAGCGATGNNCGCACTTTCTTCACTGACCACAGTAAGCGGGCCTGCCTGACCACCGGCAATCTCAAGGATCAAACTGGTAGCACGTTGCATTGCAAGTTCCGCAAGTTGCGGGTCAACGCCGCGTTCAAAGCGATGAGATGAATCAGTATGTAATCCGTAACTTCTCGCTTGTCCGGCAATCGCATCCGGCGCAAAAAAAGCCGCTTCGAGGAACAATGATGCTGTTGCAGAACCGACAGCTGACGCGTCTCCGCCCATAATTCCTGCAAGTGCCAATGGTCCAGATGCGTCTGCAATAACCAATGTTTGTTCAGCAATATCAACTTCCTGACCATCTAATAACGTCAGTTTTTCATTCGTTTTGGCATAACGTACCGTAATGGCCTGCTGCAATTTCTGCAGATCAAAGGCATGCATCGGCTGACCAAGTTCCAACATCACGTAATTAGTGATGTCGACAACGGCACTCAGGCTACGCAAACCGCTTCGACGCAGTTTTTCCTGCATCCACAACGGTGTTTTGGCTTTTGGATTAATATTTTCAATTACCCGGCCAATATAATTAGGGCAGGCTTGTTTGGCTTCTACCGAAACCGGAAATGTTGTCTGTATCGTCGCAGGCACTTCATTAATCGTTACAGGTGTCAGATTGGTACGACTGATCACGCCCAGTTCACGGGCAATACCGGCTACGCCCAGACAATCACTACGGTTTGGCGTTAAATCAACTTCAATGGTGAAATCATTTAATGCCAGATAATCACGAATATCGTTACCAACCGGAGCATCTTCAGGTAATTCCAATAATCCTTCCGAAGATTCTGCCAAACCAAGTTCTTTAGCAGAACACAACATTCCGAATGACGGTTCCCCGCGTAATTTGGCCTTTTTGATTTTAAAATCGCCGGGTAATACTGCCCCAACGACAGCCACTGGAATTTTCAGGCCTTCCCGAACATTGCTGGCACCACAGACAATATGCAATAACGCATCACCGGCAACATCCACTTCACAGACGCGCAATTTATCTGCATCAGGATGTGGGGCAACTGATTTTACCTGACCAACCAACACACCAGAAAAATCACCAGCAACCGGTGAAACAGAATCTACTTCCAACCCTGCTTGCGTCAGTTTCTCGGCAATCAACTGCACGTCAAAATCAGGATTTACCCATTCACGTAACCAGTTTTCACTTAATTTCATGGCGAACTTCCTATCCTATTTGAACTGACGCAGGAAGCGCAGATCGTTCTCAAAAAATAATCGCAGATCATTCACGCCATAACGCAGCATCGCCAGACGCTCAACGCCCATACCAAAGGCCAGACCCAGATATTTTTCACTATCAATGTTTACATGTTCGAATACTTTTGGATGCACCATGCCGCAGCCTAATACTTCCAACCAACCGGTATGACTACAAACACGGCAACCTTCACCACCACAGATCACACACTCAATATCAGCTTCTGCTGACGGTTCGGTAAACGGAAAATAGGATGGACGAAAACGTACATTCAACGGTTTTTCGAAAAAAGCCTGCAGAAAGTCTGCCAGAATGCCTTTCAGATCGGTAAAACTGACATTCTCATCAACCATCAAGCCTTCGACCTGATGGAACATCGGAGTATGCGTTAAATCAGAATCACAGCGATACACACGACCCGGGGCAATGATGCGTAACGGCGGTTGCTGTTCTTCCATTACACGGATTTGTACTGGCGACGTATGGGTACGCAGCAGCATTTCAGCGTTGAAATAAAAGGTATCATGCATCGCACGCGCCGGATGGCTTTCAGGAATATTCAATGCAGTGAAATTATGATCACCGTCTTCGATTTCCGGCCCTTCGGCAATTTGAAAACCAATTTGACGAAAATATTGTTCAATACGCTGCAAAGTTCGGGTCACCGGATGCAGACCGCCTACTTCGGCGTTACGACCAGGCAAGGTGACATCAACGGTTTCAGCCGCCAAAGCAGCATTCATGGCCTGTTCAGCAAGAATTTTGCTGCGAGCTTCAGTCAGACCAGCGACTTCCTGCTTGGCCAGATTCACTTCCTTACCAATGAGTGGCCGTTCTTCAGCACTGAGGTTACCCAGTTCTTTTACATACCCGGTAATCAAACCTTTTTTTCCCAGATATTCGACCCGGACGTTATCCAGTGTTTTAGCATCGGTCGCGTTTTCAATCGCGGTCTTCGCTGCCTCAACAATATCTTTTAATGCCAATAACTGCGATGACAGTTCAGCCATATTTCCTCCACCTGAGGATCAATCAGAAATAAAAAAGGGCCGTCATCAACGGCCCTTTCCTGTGCAACTAATAATATGATTCGCCTGAGTGAACCGAGTGATTAGTTAGCCAAAGCCGCCTTTGCTTTTGCAGCAATAGCAGCAAATGCAGCAGAATCGTGATAAGCAATATCTGCCAATACTTTACGATCGATTTCAATAGATGATTTTTTCAGACCATCGATCAAACGACTGTACGAAATTCCACATTCACGGGCAGCAGCGTTAATACGCGCAATCCACAATGTACGGAATACACGTTTTTTCTGACGACGATCACGGTATGCATATTGACCGGCTTTGGTAACTGCCTGGACAGCTACACGATAGACATTCTTGCGACGACCATAATAGCCTTTGGCCTGCGCGATAACTTTTTTATGACGGGCTCTGGCTGTTACACCACGTTTTACTCTAGCCATGGGAATACTCCTTAATTATAGAAGAGGCAATAATTTGCGGACTGACAAATGATCTGCTTTACAGATTGTCAACGTGGAACGCAGTTGGCGTTTCCGCTTAGTGCTTTTCTTGGTCAGGATATGGCTAGTAAACGCTTGAGCGCGTTTGAACTTTCCGCTACCGGTGCGTTTGAAACGCTTTGCCGCACCGCTGTGATTTTTCAATTTTGGCATTTGGAACTCCGCATTGTTAATTAATAATAGTTATTTTTTATTACTTGGCGCCAAAACCATAATCATTTGCCGACCCTCTTTCTTCGGATGCTGCTCAATAACCGACAGTTCTTTCAGATCATCGGCTACTCGTTCGAGCAGTTTCAGTCCTAAGTCCTGGTGGGCCATTTCACGTCCACGAAAGCGGAGGCTGACTTTGGTTTTATTACCTTCTTCGAGGAAACGTGTCAGGTTGCGTAGTTTTACCTGATAGTCACCCTCTTCCGTCCCTGG
>NZ_DCSO01000017.1:4031-4853 GCF_002325665.1 Methylophaga sp. UBA1464 | reverse complement strand
TAGTCACCCTCTTCCGTCCCTGGTCGGAATTTTATTTCCTTTACCTGTATCTGTTTTTGCTTTTTCTTAGCAATGGCTTTTTGTTTATTAGCCTCAAACACATACTTGCCGTAATCCATAATACGGCAGACTGGCGGTTCTGCCTGAGGGGCAATCTCCACCAAATCCAGCTCGGCTTCTTCCGCTAACTCCAAGGCTCTCGCCAATGAGATAACGCCTAGTTGTTCACCGTTTGCATCGGTTACACGAATTTCTTTGGCTGTGATTTCAGAATTCAGCCTTTTTTGATCTGTAGCGATGTTTTTAATCCTCTAAAATAATTCGACCGCGGCGAGCAACGTCTTCTTGAAGCAATGAAACGAAGCTCTCAAGCGACATAGCGCCTAAATCTTCGCCTTTGCGAGTACGTACTGCCACGGCATTTTCTTGTGCTTCGCGATCCCCAACAACGATCAGATAAGGTACGCGCCGCAATGTGTGCTCGCGTATTTTAAAGCCAATCTTTTCATTTCTCAAGTCCGTATCGGCTCTAAATCCCTGATTTTTCAATTGTTGGGCAATTTGTTGAACATATTCTGACTGTTTATCGGTAATTCCCATGACCATTACCTGACGAGGTGCAAGCCATGCCGGAAACGCGCCAGCATATTCTTCGATGAGTATACCGATAAAACGTTCAAGTGATCCAAGAATCGCACGATGCAGCATAACCGGTACCTGTTTCGAGCCATCATCGGCCACATAAGTTGCATCCAAACGGCCCGGCATCGAGAAATCAACCTGAATGGTACCGCATTGCCAGACCCTTCCCAGACAATCTTT
>NZ_DCSO01000017.1:0-3915 GCF_002325665.1 Methylophaga sp. UBA1464 | reverse complement strand
AAGGGAGAACTCGATCTTCGGCCCATAGAATGCCCCCTCGCCAGGTTGTAGCTCCCAGTCCAGATCTTTGGCATTTAATGCCTGTTCAAGTGCATGTTCCGCTTTATCCCAAACAGCATCACTGCCCACACGATTCTCCGGACGTGTTGAGAGTTTGATAATAATCTCGTTAAAACCAAAATCGGCATAGACGTTAAACAGAAGATCGATAAAGGTAGCCACTTCGGACTGAATTTGGTCTTCAGTACAGAAAATATGCGCATCATCCTGAGTAAAACCACGCAGGCGCATCAAACCATGCAATGTACCTGACGGTTCATTACGGTGGCATGATCCAAACTCCGCCATCCGTAATGGCAAATCACGGTAGCTCTTCAGACCCTGATTAAATATCTGGACATGACAGGGGCAATTCATCGGTTTAACCGCGTAATCACGATTTTCAGAATGGGTGCTGAAAATCATGTCACCAAATTTGTCCCAGTGACCGGATTTTTCCCAGAGGCTGCGATCGACTACTTGCGGTGTCCGCACTTCCTGATAATCATTTTGAGCCAACACGTCGCGAATGTATTTTTCTACTTCGCGATAAATCCGCCAGCCATTGTCATGCCAGAAGATCATGCCGGCCGCTTCATCCTGCAGATGAAACAGATCCAGACTTTTCGCCAGTTTACGATGATCGCGTTTTTCAGCTTCTTCAAGACGGTGCAAATAAGCCTTCAGATCTTTTTTATCCGACCAGGCAGTACCGTAGATACGTTGCAGCATTTCATTTTCAGATTTACCACGCCAGTAAGCACCGGCCAGTTTCATCAGTTTGAATGCTTTGAGTTTGCCGGTATTTGGCACGTGCGGACCACGGCATAAATCCATGAACTCGCCCTGACGATACACTGACAACACTTCATCTTTTGGAATATCTTCAATGATCTGCGCTTTATATTCTTCGCCCATTTCACGGAAGATCTGCACGGCAGCATCACGAGTGACTTCTTCACGCACCACTTCAAGATCCTGTTTGACCAGCTCTTCCATACGTTTTTCGATCTTTTGCAAATCTTCCGGTGTAAAACCTTTGGAATAGGAAAAATCGTAGTAAAAGCCATCTTCGATAACCGGGCCAATCGTGACCTGAGCATCCGGATAAAGTTGTTTGACGGCTTGAGCTAACAAATGCGAAGTCGAATGTCGGATGATATCCAGCCCTTCTTCATCACGTTCGGTAATGATGGCCAGTTCAGCATCATCTTCAATAACGTAATTGGTATCGACCAGTTTGCCATTCACTTTGCCAGCCAGAGCAGCACGGGCTAGACCGGCACCGATATCGGCGGCAACATCATGAATTGAAACGGGATGATCGAACTGGCGTTGACTGCCATCAGGAAGGGTAATTGAAATCATGCTATATCCTTGGTTGTGGCCAATACGAGAGGCCTTAAAAACCAAAAAGCACCTGCAAG
The DNA here is from genome assembly GCF_002325665.1 of Methylophaga sp. UBA1464. Lineage (NCBI taxonomy): Bacteria > Pseudomonadati > Pseudomonadota > Gammaproteobacteria > Thiotrichales > Piscirickettsiaceae > Methylophaga > Methylophaga sp. UBA1464. The sequence goes on along the minus strand of NZ_DCSO01000017.1, from coordinate 2,449 downwards.
AGGTGCTTGATGTATATATCTGGTAGGCACGATTGGATTCGAACCAACGACCCCCACCATGTCAAGGTGGTGCTCTAACCAACTGAGCTACGTGCCTACTGTGAAGCGCGAAATTATACGCAGTCGGGCAGTTTTTGCAAGCGCTTTATACCACCGATAAAGCTAAAGTCTCGTAATACATTCCAGCAATTTAATGGGGTGCTATTGCAGAACAACAGGCCCTAATGCCATCTTTCTCACTTTATCTAACTCATCACGTAACTTAGCCGCTTCTTCAAACTCCAGATTCTGTGCATGTTTATACATTGCACTTTCAATCTGTTGAATACGTTTGGCCAATTGTTGTGGAGACAGCGAGGCATATTTAGCATGCTCTTCGGCCACTTCGGCAAACCGCAGTTTTTCCTCTTTCTTGCTCTTCGAATCATCCATGCCACCACGAATCGATTTGATAATACCCATCGGCGTAATGCCATGTTTCAGATTATGAGCAATCTGTTTTTCACGACGTCGATCAGTTTCATCAATCGCCCGCTTCATCGAGCCAGTGATCTGATCTGCATATAAAATCGCTTTACCATTGAGGTTTCGGGCGGCACGGCCAATTGTCTGAATCAACGATCGATCACTACGCAGAAAGCCTTCTTTATCCGCATCCAGAATCGCCACCAGTGAAACTTCAGGTAAATCGAGACCTTCTCTCAACAAGTTGATCCCCACCAGCACATCAAATTCGCCCAGACGTAAATCACGCAAAATTTCCATCCGTTCGACGGTATCAATATCCGAATGCAAATAACGTACTTTGACATTATGCTCACGAAGATAATCGGTGAGATCTTCAGACATACGCTTGGTCAATGTGGTGACCAGCACCCGCTCGTTAACAGCCGTGCGTTTCGTAATTTCGGACAGCAAATCATCCACCTGCGTACCCACCGGGCGAATTTCAACTTCAGGATCGATCAAACCGGTTGGACGCACGACTTGTTCAACGATATTACCGGCATGTTCGGCTTCATATTTTCCAGGCGTAGCCGAAACAAAAATGGTCTGTGGCGCCAGTTTTTCCCATTCATCAAACATCAATGGACGATTATCCAATGCAGAAGGCAACCGGAAACCATAATTTACCAGCGTTTCTTTACGCGAACGGTCACCTTTATACATCGCGCCAATTTGCGGAATCATGACGTGGCTTTCATCAATAATCAGAATCGCATCATCTGGCAGATAATCAAATAAGGTCGGTGGCGCTTCACCGGCCTGACGGGTGGATAAATGTCTGGAATAGTTTTCGATACCGTTGCAGTAACCGAGCTCAAGCAACATTTCAATATCAAAACGGGTGCGTTGCTCCAGTCGCTGTGCTTCTACCAGTTTATTTTGCTCGTTTAATTCAGCTAATCGCTCACGCAACTCGTCTTTGATTGAATCTACTGCCCCCAAAATGGTTTCGCGTGGCGTGGCATAGTGGGTTTTCGGGTAAATCGTAATGCGGTTCATCCGTTGCAATACCTCACCGGTTAACGGATCAAAATAGCTGATCTGTTCGACTTCATCATCAAACAGTTCAACCCGCACCGCATCGCGTTCGGATTCCGCCGGGAAAATATCAATCACCTCGCCGCGAACCCGGTAGGTACCGCGGGAAAGTTCAATATCATTTCGCGAATATTGCAACTCGGCCAGACGCCGTAAAATTTCGCGTTGATTAATGATATCGCCCTGAACCAGATGCATGACCATCGCAAGATAGGCATCTTTATCACCCAAACCATAGATACACGACACACTGGATACGATAATTGCATCGCGCCGCTCCAGCATGGCTTTGGTGGCCGATAAACGCATCTGCTCGATCTGTTCATTGACCGACGCATCTTTATCAATAAAGGTATCGGAAGAAGGCACATAGGCTTCCGGCTGATAGTAGTCGTAATAGGAAACGAAATATTCCACCGCATTGTTCGGAAAGAACTCTTTCATTTCACTATAGAGCTGGGCAGCCAGCGTTTTATTGGGTGCCAGAACCATCACCGGACGCTGCACGGCTTGCGCAACATTGGCGATGGTGAAGGTTTTTCCCGATCCGGTGACCCCTAACAGGGTCTGCCACATTTCACCGTTGTTTAATCCCTCAACCAGCGACGCAATCGCAGTTGGTTGATCCCCCGCCGGTTCAAACTCGCTGACTAATTCAAATTGTTTTTTCATACTCTTTAGCAATGTCCGTGTTTATCGTATATTACGGTTTTCTAATCACTTATCGTTTCTCGAAGGACAGATTTTGACTATCAAACTCTCACAGCGCGTACAAAGCATCAAACCCTCGCCTACTTTAGCCATCACCGCACGCGCCGCGGCCTTGAGAGCCGAAGGTAAAGATATTATTGGTCTGGGAGCCGGTGAGCCGGACTTCGATACCCCGGATCATATCAAGCAAGCG
>NZ_DCSO01000050.1:12297-12527 GCF_002325665.1 Methylophaga sp. UBA1464 | reverse complement strand
AGATAGATATATTGCCAGATATCCAATTCTGTCCAGTTCGATAGCGGGAAAACACGAATACTTTCACCCTTGTTCACTCTGCTGTTATAAATATTCCATAACTCAGGGCGCTGGGCCTTAGGATCCCAGCGATGATTTTTATCACGGAAGGAATACACCCGCTCCTTGGCACGGGACTTTTCTTCATCACGGCGGGCACCACCAAATGCCGCATCAAAGCCATGTTTACT
>NZ_DCSO01000050.1:11815-12202 GCF_002325665.1 Methylophaga sp. UBA1464 | reverse complement strand
CGCATCAAAGCCATGTTTACTCAGAGCCTGTTTCAACGCATCGGTTTTCATAATGTCGGTATAACGGGGATGGTCAAAAGGATTAATGCCGGCTTCAACGCCTTCCTGATTGGTGTGAACAATGAGCTCCAGCCCCAAGTCTTTGGCGCGTTGGTCACGAAATCTGACCATCTCCTGAAATTTCCAGGTAGTATCGATATGCATTAATGGAAATGGTGGTTTGCCCGGGTAAAATGCTTTCATTGCCAGATGCAGCATGACAGCGGAATCCTTACCAATCGAATACAGCATAACCGGATTTTCAAACTCAGCGGCCACTTCACGCATGATGTGAATACTTTCAGCTTCGAGTTGTTTTAAGTGCGTCAGTTGTTTTTCAGTCATAAT
>NZ_DCSO01000050.1:2485-11636 GCF_002325665.1 Methylophaga sp. UBA1464 | reverse complement strand
CCACTGCTGGAGGCTATTTTTTTGTCTCACAAGGCGGAAATGATGCGATGTAGTTGCTCTACATAAGTCATTTCCAACGCCGTGAGGCGGAAAAATAGTCCCAGCCCTGCGGGTTGTGGCTGAAAATACACCACTCCGCGTTACTAGTCGTTTATTTAGAATAACTAAACTGCTCTCCTCGCGCCTTGATTGGTGTATTTTCAGTCACAACAGAGGCGGCTATGAAAGAGCATCAGACCCTACCCTTTACGTGTAAGCCACATTCTTTGGTTTCCGGGTTTTCCCACCACCAGCGGCCCGCCCGAATATCTTCACCCGGGGTAATCGCTCTGGTGCATGGCGCACAGCCAATACTGGCGTAGCCCTGGTTGTGCAGTTCATTAAAAGGAACATCAAAGGCGCGGATATATTTCCATACTTCGCCATTGGACCAGTCCGTCAGTGGACTGAATTTTTGCAACTCATGATCAGCATCCCATTCAGATACCGGCAGTTCATTTCGCGTCACCGACTGTGATCGGCGCATGCCTGTCAGCCAGGCTTTTTTGCCGGTTAAAGCACGGTTTAATGGTGCTACTTTCCGGATACCACAGCATTGTTTGCGTAAGTCAACACTGTCATAAAAGGCATTCGGGCCATTGTGTGTGACAAATTGTTGAAGGCTCAATGCATCCGGATAATAAACCTCAACCTCAAGCTGATAATGCTTTTTAGCCTGCTGCATTAAATCATAGGTTTCCTTGGGCAGTCGACCGGTATCTAGCGTAAAAATACCGATTTCTGGTGCGAATTTAGCAATCATATCCATCAGCACCATATCCTCGGCACCATAACTGGTCGCTAATACCGCAGGACTATAGTCCGTCACTATCTGCTCCAGCAGTTGTTTTGCTGTATCAATTTTCAGTTGAAGTTTTTCACTAATATCTGTCATGTCGAATTACTTTTTTATTCATTTATTTATGTTTTACAGTAAACATTTAATACCCACCATCAGTAAAATGACGGCGAGTAATGGCCGTAAAATCTTGTCTGAAATCCGTATCCCCAAGTGAGAACCAATATATATACCGGGCAATGATCCCATCAGCAAATAAGATAACAGTGACCAATCAACGGTACCCACTGCGGAGTGCCCCAGTCCGGCTACGGCTGTCAGTGGTACAGCATGAGCAATATCGGTTGCCACAATTTCCACACCACGCATTCGCGGATACAGAAACAATAAAACGACAGCTCCCAACGCTCCAGCTCCCACTGAAGAGAGTGTCACCATCACCCCCAATAAAGCCCCGACAATAACCGTAGCTGGCGCTTTTATGGTTTCATCCTGGCGTAACCGGTAAAGGTAATTTACAAAGGGGTGCCCTTTTCGCGCTTTCAGAATACCAGCCAGCCAGTCTTTCAAAAGCAGGGCACTGGAAGTCAAAATCAACGCCACCCCCAGTGCAATGGTAATTAGCTCATTATGCTTTCCTTCATGCACACCCGTTGCACTGAGAAACCATAACGTTAACAGTGTCGCCGGCAGACTGCCCGCTGCAAGACGCCAAACTACACGCCAATGCACTACACCGTGTCGCCAGTACGCCCAGATCCCTCCCGCCTTGGTCACCGCGGCAAACAACAGATCCGTTCCTACTGCAACGGCAGGCTGAATACCAAAACCAAAAATCAGAATGGGTGTCATTAAAGACCCTCCACCGACTCCTGTCATACCGACCATAATACCTACACCGAGGCCTGCCAGTAGAAAACCCCATTCCATCTATTAATTTAACCTTCTAACCTGCTTCATTGCGGCAAGTTTACCATCTGGCAATATTCAATCAATGAATATTATTTTTTATCTATATAAAAAATTAATATATAAAGACTTCTATGGCTAAAGGTTGAATTATCGCAGCGTTAACACAGCCTTAACCTCTTGCGATAGAGACTGTTTACTGTTCACATTTCTTTCACGGTATTTAACCGATGCTCTAACTCCAAATCCACTCTAGGATGAGAGGCTGAAAATGACAACTTATCGAATTTTGTTAGTTATAACAGCAGTATGTTCTGCGCTTATTACTGCAGTATTTATAAATCCGGTTAATTCCAGCGGTTCGCGCCAGCCGTTACAATTCGAGATCCCACATATTCCTTACACTCTCGACAATGAGCGTAATCTGACGGCTGATCCATTAACTCTGGCGCTCAGAATGTGTACTGCAGATGGCTGTGAATATATCGCTTTGTCACCAGATGATTCACAACATTTTTTAAGCACCGAAAACGAAGCTGAAACGCAAAACAGTGATTTCCAACGCACAGTCCCTTTGCACTTACCGCAACGGGGTGTGCCGATCATTGAAATGTGACATTACCCAGAAATGTGTTGATTGATTTTTTATCTATTTTTTTTATATCTTTACCTTTTCTAATAACTAAATCGGATAAACCATGAAGTTGCAGCAACTCAAATATGTTCGCGAAGTCGCGCGCCGGGGCCTCAGCATATCCGCCGCAGCACAAGCGCTTCATGCTTCTCAGCCAGGTGTCAGTAATCAGATACAATTGCTGGAAGATGAACTAGGTTTATTAATTTTCGAACGACATGGAAAACGCTTATCCGCCATTACCCCTCTGGGTGAATCCGTGATAGCCATGGCTGAGCGAGTATTACAGGAAGTCGACAATTTACGAGAACAAGCCGCAGACAGTCGTCATGAAAAAAAGGGCACACTTTCAATCGGCACCACGCATACTCAGGCACGCTATGCCCTGCCAAAAGCAATCAAAGCTTTTTCAGAACAATATCCAGATGTTCATTTGAATATGGTGCAAGGCACTCCTCCCGAAGTAGCAGAGATGGCAGCCACCGGAAAAGTTGATTTAGCGATCGCAACAGAAGGGTTGTCCAAATTTGATAATCTGGCAATTCTGCCATGCTATGAATGGAATCGAACCGTCATTACACCACCCGGTCATCCACTTTTAAAGGAAAAAAAACTAACGCTTGAAGCTATTTCGCAATATCCCATCCTGACTTATGTGATGGGGTTTACCGGACGTGCTCAGCAGGACCAATCTTTTATTGAACGCGGCCTAAAGCCCAATGTCGTCTTCACCGCAACTGATGCCGATGTTATCAAGACCTACGTGGAACTCGGTCTTGGCATAGGCATTATAGCCAGCATGGCATTTGATCCTGTAAAAGATGCGCCATTGCAGGCAATGGATGCCAGTGGTTTATTTAAACCAAGTACAACCCATATGGGGATACGCAAAGGCAGCTACCTTCGTGGTTACAGCTATGCTTTTATTGAGTTTTTTGCCCCACATTTACAACGTGACACGATCCGGAACGCCATTGCATTGTGAAATTTTCCCTTTGGCATTTTGGAATGTAATGGTAGTTTATTTGGGCTGATTTTTAGCATTTCAAATGAAATATAAGAAGGAAATATAATGAAAGCTGTATTAAAAGGCCTTTTAACAGGCTTGTTCCTATTGCCAGCATTAGTATTTGCCCATGGTGCTTCACGTTTACAAGTTGAAGAAACAGTGCTGATTAATGCTGATGCTGACATCGTCTGGGAAATGGTTAAAGATTTTGACAGTCTGCATAAATGGCACCCGGCCATTATTTCTACCGACGCGCAAGGTGGAAATGAAGTGGGTGCCACTCGCATTCTAACGTTGAAAAATGATTCCACCATCACTGAAACGTTGAAAAAGTTTGATGAAGAAACCAAGAGCTTTATGTATGAAATCAATGAAATGAGCTCTGTGGGTCAAGTGGATATCGAAGGTGAAATGCATGATATCCCTGCGGTTCCGGTCAGCAAATACAAAGCCTGGGTGACGGTTGAAGCAGAAGGCGATCAAACCAAGGTCATCTGGTTAGCCAAATTTTTCCGTGGTTATACCGGCAATCATCATGAACCTAAAGAGCTGAATGACGAAACGGCAACCAATGCCATTCAGGGCATTTTCCGTTCAGGTCTGGATACTTTGAAAGCTAAAATCGAAAACTAAGTTATTCATCACTTGAACATTTAAGGCATCTTCGGATGCCTTTTTTGTATGTGATAGAAAATATTAATGATGGGAAAAAAGCATATTTTTCTGTATATTTACTCTACTTGCTAATACAAGCCTCGGGGTGGTCGCAAGGCCTGAGATTCACCAGTTTGGTGGAGACCCGATGAACCTGATCCAGGTAATACTGGCGTAGGGACAGGCGGCAACACCTTCTTGCTAGATCAATGCAAATGGCGTGATCCCCTGTCCTTTTTATGAAATTAAAAAGGATAGTCATGAAACCCACCCTGCTTTCCATTGCAGTTACCAGCGCGCTTTTTTCACCATGCGCAGTTGCTCAGAACAACAGTACCGATCTACCCTCCATGCTAGTTAGCGCTGACTTTCGTCCGGCCGAAGCACAGGACATTCCCGTCAGTCTGACCACATTTGATGAAGATATTATTGAATCGCGTGGCGCTCAGCATATTGAAGATGTGTTGAATCTGGCACCTAATGTAAACCTTTCCAGCGGTGCGTCTCGTGGCCAGTTTTTTCAGATCCGCGGTATTGGTGAACGAAGTGAGTTTCTGGCGCCTCTTAATCCATCAGTCGGCCTATATATTGATGGTATAGATTTTAGCCGCAGTGGCGGCGCAGCTACTTTATTTGATATTGAGAAAGTAGAAGTATTACGCGGCCCACAGGGTACGTTGTATGGTGCCAATGCATTAGCTGGCGTTATTAATATGCAAAGCAAACAGGCGACCAATGATCTGGATATGAACTTTCAGTCCACTATTGGCAATTACAATACGCGCAGTGTTGGTGTTGCCGTTGGCGGCCCACTGATTAAAGACACATTACTGGGACGGATAGCCGTACATACCCATCGTTCAGATGGTTATATGGATAACGATTTTCTGGGTCGGGATAATACGCAAAATCAGGATGAACTGACTGCCCGCGGACATTTAAAATGGCTGGTCAGTAATGATCTGACCATTGATCTTAATTTACTACATTTGAATATTGACAATGGTTACGACGCTTTCACACTGGATAACAGTCGAAACAGCCTGTCAGATCAGCCTGGTAAAGACAAACAGCATACCAATGCGTTTGCATTGAATACTGACTGGCGTGCCAACAGTAAAGTGCAATTGCAATCAACCTTGACCTATTCCAAATCTGATTTGGAATATAGTTACGATGATGACTGGTCATTTAAAACACAATTTCCTGTTGATGCTACCTGTGTGGATGCCGATGAAGACAATGATGCATTTAACTGTCCTTATAGTGGTTTTGATCAATATAAGCGTGAACGGGAAAATTATTCATTTGAATTCAGGGCTCTATCAAATGAAGATGGTCGTATTTTTTCTGATACAACCGATTGGTCCGTTGGTATTTATCTCGCCGATCAACGTCAGGACTTAAAACGCACCTATTTTGCGAATGCCATTGATAGTGATGCAGTTTTTCCGTTTGCTTTAGATAATACTTATAAAACGTTTAATAGCGCCATTTATGGCCAACTTGATACTGCCTTAACCGATAAGCTGACTTTAATAACCGGTTTACGCGTTGAACATTGGGACGCTGATTATGAGGATTCGCAAGGATTGGATCTCGATGACAACGATGTATTATTCGGTGGCAAAGTCGGTCTGAATTATCAGTTCCGCCCACAACACCTTTTATACACATCATTATCCCGCGGCTACAAAGCTGGGGGGGTTAATACGGAAGCAGATCTGGCTTCCGGCTTACGCAAATTCAATAATGAATATTTATGGAATCTGGAAGCCGGCATGAAGTCATTGTGGCTGGATGGCAGTCTGGTGACCGATATCACCGCATTTTATGGTTTACGAAAAGATGCCCAGGTAAAAACATCTGTCAGTGTTCCTCGTGATGGTGGCGGCACCCGTTTTATCGATTATCAGGATAATGCAGCCAAAGGTCGTAATATGGGCATTGAAGCAAGTGTTGACTGGTTGATCAATGAACGAATAAGAACCTTTGCAGCATTAGGTCTTTTACACGCGACATTTGACGAATACAACAACCCTGAACTGGATGAGGCTGGTTTAAATATTCAGGGCAGAAGGCAGGCTCATGCTCCAGCCTACACTTTCAGTGTTGGCAGTGAAGTCTATCTGACCCCGCAATGGACTCTTCGCGCCAATGTTGAGGGCAAGGATGAGTTCTATTACTCCAACAGCCATAATGCGAAATCCAGTTCTTACGCCATTACCAATGCCAGTTTGCAGTACCAGCAGCAAAACTGGACATTTACCTTATGGGGACGCAACCTGTTTGATAAAGATTATTACACTCGCGGCTTCTTCTTTGGTATCGATCCTTCCACGGAATATGAAGATCGGGTTTATACCCAGTATGCCGATCCTCGTACTTTTGGCATGACTGTTTCTTACGACTACTAATTTATACGGGGCACAGTAGTGCCCCACTTTTTCCGGAAATCATTATGCGAATTTCAGTTGATATCAGCCTTTATCCGCTGACAGAACAATTTGTCGAACCAATTCTGGCGTTTATTGCCAAGTTGGAAAACAATCCGAAACTGATTGTGCATCGTAATACTTTGAGCACCCAGATTTTTGGTGAATATCGTGATGTAATGGATGCAATGGACAGCGAAATTGAAGCTGTATTTGCCCAACTGCCTCATAGTGTTTTTGTGTTGAAACTGATTGGTAACGATCGTCATCAAGTTAAAGACTGATGTCTGAGTCAGGTTGGTGGGATATTACGCTAGCTGGATTGGTGTCCATGAGTGGCTGGGAAGTATTTGCCGCGCTGCTTGGCATCGGTTATATCCTGTTTGCTGCCCGTGAATCCCAATGGTGCTGGCCATTAGCGTTTATCAGTACCATTATTTACACCATCCTGTTTTGGGAAAATCAGTTACCAATGCAGGCTCTGCTCAACCTGTATTACATCGGTATGGCGGTCTATGGCTTTATTCTCTGGCATCGTCATGAAAACCAGACGGCAGAACTGAATATTCACAGCTGGCCGTGGCAATATCATCTTATCTTTATTGCCACTGGCGGGTTTCTCAGCCTGGTATTTGGCTATTACCTATCGGCACACGCCACGCAATATCCCTATCTGGATGCTGCAGTGATGGTGTTTTCAGTGATGAATACCGTTTTGATGGCGCGTAAAGTTCTGGAAAACTGGCTGTATTGGCAAGTTATCAACAGCTCGGCGATTGTACTTTATGCATTGACCGGTTTTTACGCCACCATTGTCATGTTCAGTATTTATCTGTTTCTCGCCATGGCCGGGTATTTTAAATGGCGTCAGTTATTAGCAAAACAACACCAGACCCAACAAGCTTAACTGAACCGTTCAGGATGATTGAGCCACAAATTCAAATCTGTCTCACCTAGCACATTCATTAAAAAAAGTAATAAACGGTATGGCAGCCGAACAGCCGTCAGATTAGGAATGGTCTGATGGTTCAGATATTCAACTGCAAAAAGCTCAGCCTGTTGTTGATCCAATAAATATTCCAGCAAAACAAATTCTAATGTTTGGGGGCCATAGACAATCGCATCCAAATCGACCAAGGCAGAGAGCTGGTCCTGCTGCATCAGAAATTGATCCCATCGCAAATCAGGCATTATGGGTACAAACATCTTTTCACAAAGCTGTTCAGCTTGGATAAAGACCTGCTGTAAAACAGCCTGATCAATTGCAGGCTTTTGTTGCTGTATCAGTAATTCTATCGTTGATTTCAGGCGTAGCGGCCACTCTGCAGCGGTAAATTGCGGCTGTTGCACATTCCCCCACTTTGAATGCTGCTGTTGATGCACCGATCCAAGGTGTTTTGCCAGGGACTTAATCGTATGCTGATTTACAGCTAAAGCGTGCACATCATTTCCAGGCAACCAACGGGTCAAAACAAACTCTGCTGCCTCAGCGGCCATTAAGGATGGGACACTTAAAGAACTGATATTTGATATCTGTTGATAAACTTCTGCAATATTTCCCAATGACACTGGGAAATTGATGGCAAACAGGCTATTCATGCCACGCCAGAAAGCCGACTGTTGAATCGTGTCATGATCACACCGCTTCAACACCATCGGTCCATCAACGGTTTCACAAAACCAGAGTTGATGACTACTATCGCTAAACTGGGCAGGTATTCTACTTGGCGGCTTTTGCAGGTCCGGCAAGGCTTTTTGCTGCTGTTGTGAAAGCGATGGGTAGTTTACCAAGGCAGCACTTCACCATTCATATGCCAGAACGTACCAGTGTTATCAATATTCAACTCAGCCATGCGATCCAGCAAACCTTTTGCCGATTCATCCGCATCAATCAAGCCACCATGCCCTGTCATATCGGTTCTCACCCAACCAGGATGCAGAATTGCCACAGCAATACCTTTAGGTTTCAAATCGATTGATAGCGACTTGCCCGCCGCATTTACAGCCGCTTTAGACATGCGGTAAGCATAACTACCACCGGAATCATTATCCGCAATTGAGCCCATTCGGCTGGTGATGATACCCACCTTGCTACCCTGAGACAGATGATTCACTAATGACTGGGTAGTCAATAACGGACCAAGACTGTTTACATCAAACATGCTTTTAAAACTTTCAATAGCATTCGAATCAATATCATTGAGCCCTAAACCTGCGGCGATACCGGCATTATTTATCAGCCAATCAATTTTACGATCGCCGAGTTTTTCCGAAAGTGCTTTCAGACTGATAGGATCGCTGACTTCCACATCTTCAATAATTTCCACATCCAGTTCGGCCAATGCCGGAGAGCGATGACGACAAGTCGCAATCACATCAAAGCCACGTGCTTTTAATTGCCGGCAGAGTTCAAGCCCGATGCCTCTGTTGCTGCCGGTTACCAGTGCGGTTTGTGACATATCCTGCTCCTTAGTTGTGCTTACGAAGGTTTTTCATTGTAGTCGCTGATGGCGACAACACAACGCCTGCTTCAGTAACAATAGCGTTTATCAGCCCTGCCGGTGTGACGTCAAAGGCCGGATTGGAAACCTGAACGCCATCTGGCGCAATTTGCTGGCTACCAATATGTGTTATTTCAGTTGCTGGTCGTTGTTCAATTGGAATAAGTTCAC
>NZ_DCSO01000050.1:0-2359 GCF_002325665.1 Methylophaga sp. UBA1464 | reverse complement strand
CAATTGGAATAAGTTCACCTGATTCTGTTTGCCAGTCAATCGTCGATAACGGTGCGACCACCATCACTTTCACCTGGTGATACTTGGCTAAAACGGCTAGAGAGTATGTACCGATTTTATTGGCCACATCACCATTGGCAGAAATCCGATCAGCACCGACAATAACCCAATCAATCTGACCCGAAGCCATTAATGCTGCCGCAGCGACATCGGCCTGCAAGGTACAGGGAATATTGTCCTGTATTAATTCCCAGGCGGTTAATCGCGCACCTTGTAACCAGGGACGCGTTTCGTCGATATAGACATGCTGTATTTTACCATCGGCATATCCCTGCCGAATAACTCCTAATGCGGTACCAAAGCCACCAGTCGCCAATGCACCAGCATTACAATGCGTTAGCACTATGCTGTTAGCATGTATCAAATCTGCTCCCAGCTTTCCCATGGTCTGGTTGGCAACGATATCCTGCTGATGAATCTCAACTGCAGCTTGCAGCAGTTCCGCTTCTGGCGAATAGGTTTCCGGTAAATGAATATAAATGGCTTTCATCCGCTCGATCGCCCAATTTAAATTCACCGCTGTAGGCCGCGATGCTGCCAGTTTTGCCAAAGGTTCATACATGGCTTGTTTCCAGTTCACACCGGCTTTGTTCCATGCTGTACGGGACGCCAGAACCACTGCATAAGCCGCTGTTACACCAATAGCTGGGGCGCCTCTCACCACCATATCCCGAATAGCATGACTGACATCATCAATATGCTCAAAACTGAGCCAGACCTGATGTGTTGGAAGCAAACGCTGATCCAGTAAATGCAGTTGTTGATCATGCCACTTGATGGGCTGAATCATTTCACTGATGCTTTGCACTGTGTTCTCCTGCTGATGGCGGTTATAATCGGACGCTATGGAAAACGTCGATCTGATAATAAATGCCCGCTGGTGTCTGCCGATGACGGCAGATCAACTCATTCTTGAAAATCATTCTATTGTCGTCAATGAGGGCAATATTGTAGCGCTATTACCGCAAACTCAGGCGGAACAGCTTTATATAGCTACTCAGACACAGGATCTCGATGAACATTGCGTGATGCCGGGATTAATTAACAACCATGGCCATACCCCTATGACATTATTCCGCGGTTTAGCGGATGACTTGCCTCTGATGACCTGGCTAAATAACCATATCTGGCCTGCTGAACAACAGTTTGTTGGTGATGCATTTGCTGAGGCCGGATCGGCTTTGGCTATTGCTGAAATGATCCGTGGCGGCACCACCTGTTTCAGTGATATGTATTTCTTTCCAGAAGCAACTGCCCGGGTAGTTGATAGCAGCGGTATTCGGGCAAGTCTGGGCATGGTCGTCATTGAGTTCCCCACTAACTGGGCGAAAGATGTAAATGAGTACTTACATAAAGGCCAGGCCTTACACGATCAGTATCGTCATCACCCGCGCATCACTACCAATTATGCGCCACATGCGCCCTACACCGTTTCTGACAAAACACTTGAAGCCATTATCATTAACGCCGAAGAACTGGATTTGCCGATTCAGATGCATATTCATGAAACGGCGGCAGAAGTCAGCGATAGTCTTTCCCAGTTTGGCAAACGTCCATTGGAAAGACTCAAAGACTTAGGTTTGCTCTCTCCACGATTAATTGCGGTGCATATGACGCAGCTAACGGAAAAAGAAATGGACTGGTGCGCCGAAGCAGGCGTTCACATCGTGCATTGCCCGGAGTCTAATTTGAAACTGGCCAGTGGTTTCACACCCGTTGCCGAACTCATCAAGCGTGGCGTCAATATCAGTATTGGTACCGATGGCGCGGCATCCAATAACGATCTGGATATGTTTGCAGAAATGCGTCAGGCAGCTATTCTGGCAAAAGGTGTCTCTGGTGATCCCAGCGTAGTGCCTGCTTACCAGGCTTTGCAGATGGCCACCATCAATGCGGCCAAGGCTCTCGGTATTGATTCCATCACCGGCACGCTGGAAACCGGTAAAACCGCCGATATTATTGCCATCGATCTCAGCGAGATTGAAACTCAGCCAATATATAATTTGCCGTCTCAATTGGTCTACGCCACCAGTCGCGATAAAGTTTCTGATGTCTGGGTCGCTGGAAAACAATTATTAAAACAACGTCAGCTCACCACATTAAATGCACAACATATTTCTGCCCAGGCACAACAATGGGCAACAAAAATAAGGTCTTCCTCATGACAAAACATAATGTTGATCCAGCCGAAGTCGCTAAATTTGATGCACTGGCATCAAGCTGGTGGGATCCGGAAGGTCAATCCAAACCGCTGCATGAAATCAATCCGTTGCGACTGACCTTTATTAATGAAAGAACC
>NZ_DCSO01000084.1:32719-33075 GCF_002325665.1 Methylophaga sp. UBA1464 | reverse complement strand
GCCATTACGGCCAGTTCCGCTGCAGCAACGGCCGTACCGCGATCATTATGCGGATGCACACTCAAAATAATGCTGTCGCGATGATTCAAGTTGCGATGCATCCACTCAATCTGATCGGCATAGGTATTGGGTGTTGACATCTCCACCGTGGCTGGCAAATTGATAATCATTTTGTTTTCAACTGTTGGCTGCCAGATGGCTGATACCGCGTCACACACTTCCTTGGCAAATTCCACTTCGGTGCTGGAAAACACCTCGGGAGAATATTGATAAACCCATTGGGTTTCCGGGTGTTGATCAGTTAACGCCTTCACCCATCGCGTGCCGCGTTCAGCAATCTCTTTCACACCGGCTTT
>NZ_DCSO01000084.1:27801-32603 GCF_002325665.1 Methylophaga sp. UBA1464 | reverse complement strand
AGCTTTATCGGTGTTGTAAACAATTTTGCGAAACGCTGGCGCGATTGGATTGTACATATGCAAAATAGCCCGGCGAGCACCTTTCAATGATTCAACTGTACGTTCAATCAAATCCTGACGGGCTTGGGTTAACACCTCTATCGTCACATCGTCCGGGATCAGATTTTCTTCGATCAAGCGACGTACCAGATTAAAGTCGGTGTCAGAAGCTGACGGAAATCCCACTTCAATTTCCTTGAAGCCCATTTCCACCAAGGCTTTGAAATAGCGGATTTTGGTCTCGACCGACATCGGATCAATCAGCGCCTGATTGCCATCACGCAGATCGGTGCTCATCCAGATAGGCGCCTTTTCAATCACCTGGTTCGGCCATTGTCGATCCGGCAATTGAATTGGCTCAAAGCGCCGATACTTTTGAGCGGGATTAGCAATCATCTTCTGACTCCTGAGTCTGTATAAAAAATAGAGTTGCCTCATGGCGTATAACGTTAATAACGCTTCCGGCAGGTTTATTTAACAATGGCTGAAGGATTTCCAGTCCCTTTTTCAGTTTCCGCCGCTCACTTATGATGAACTTGAGATAACTGCGTTAAACAAAGCTTGTGGCTCATAACGCTACCGGTTCAGGCATGTGGAACAGTATAGATAAACAGCGGCAGAATTAAATTGCTAAAGTTGCATCAAAATATGGTCATATAACATTTTATTGCTGATAAATATATTTTTTAAGCATAAAATGCCTTTAATACATTTTATTGGAGTAAATCATGACTGAAAAACTGGATCGCTATGATCAGATGATTCTCGATATCCTGCAAAAACAGGGACGAATTTCTAATCAGGAGTTGGCGGAGGCCATTAACCTGTCTCCTTCCCCCACCTTAAGACGCGTTAAGCAGTTGGAAGAGAATGGGTTAATTGATGGTTATGTGGCGTTATTGAACGCACGCAAACTCGGGCTGACGTTGATGGCCTTTATTGGCATCAGCATGGATAAACACACTCCGGAACGTTTCAGCGGTCTGGAGGAAAAACTTGC
Organism: Methylophaga sp. UBA1464; assembly: GCF_002325665.1. Classification (NCBI taxonomy): domain Bacteria; kingdom Pseudomonadati; phylum Pseudomonadota; class Gammaproteobacteria; order Thiotrichales; family Piscirickettsiaceae; genus Methylophaga; species Methylophaga sp. UBA1464. The sequence goes on along the minus strand of NZ_DCSO01000084.1, from coordinate 31,564 downwards.
CGGCTATCCGGAAGTGTTGGAATGCCACTTAATTACCGGCCAGACAGCTGATTATTTGTTAAAAGTCATCGTCAGGGATATGGATGCCTATCAACAGTTTCTATTGCAGAAACTGACACGAATTGAGGGTGTAACCGGTGTACATACCTCGTTTGTAATGAAGTCACCGATTAACTCTACCGCGTTACCATTAAACTGATTTCCCGTTGTGTTATTCAGGAGTTGTCTAAATGCTTTCGAATCGACTGCAACTCAAGCCGGTGAGCATCAGTCGCCTGGGGATAGGCCAATGGCAGATCAGTTAACGTTTTTAAAAAGATTTCCGAAATAATTAACCGGGCATTTTGTTTGTCATCGGCTGGCACGATGTACCACGGCGCATCTTTGGTCGTTGTTGCATTGATACAGTCTTCATACGCTCTGGTATAGTCATCCCAGTATTCACGTTGCTCAATATCCGCTGTGGTCAGCTTCCAGTTTTTATCCGGATCATCAATACGCTGCATGAACCGCCTGGCTTGTTCATCTTTGGATTGATGCAAAAAGAACTTGATGATCCGGGTGCCACTGCGTTGCAAATGGGCTTCGTGCTCCACAATAGAACGATAGCGATCACGCCAAAAAGCTTGTTTGGGCGGCAATTGTTCCGGCAAACGTTGATTCATCAGAAAGTCAGGATGCACTTTTACAATCAGCACTTCTTCGTAATATGAGCGATTGAATATACCGATTCGACCTCGTTCAGGCAGACACCTTACAGTACGCCACAAAAAATCATGTTCGAGCTCATTGTTACTGGGTTGTTTGAAACTGAACACCTGAAACCCCTGCGGGTTAATTCCCGACATGACATGGCGAATCGCCCCATCCTTTCCAGCAGCATCCATACCTTGAAAAATCAGTAAAACAGCATATCGATTATCGGCATACAGCTTGTGCTGTAATTCACTTAAGGCATCAACATTCTTTTTAAGCAATTTTTGATACTGCTTTTTTGATGAATAGAGTGGCTCAACAGATGTGGGGCTTTTCGTTAATTTAATCCTGCTGTCCGGGAGCGCCTGAAAATCGCTGATAGAAAACTTCATCATTTTTGCCTTTATAGGTTTTGTCATTTATTAAACGCATGAAAATCTCAAAGGACAAATTACAAATTATTCAGGGAAGTCCTTATTGACCTGCCAAAGTCCATCAGCAAAATATTCTTGCGAATCCTGCCAGTTTTTCAGTACGGTAAAGCCGGTCTCATTAGCCAGTTTCTGCATGTCGGATAAAAGATATTTATGGGAAAGCTCCAGATGAATGGCTTCATAGGCATCAAATTCAAAGGTCTTTTCCAGCGCACCGATATGTACTTGCTGCGGCTCAATCGACACCAGATAACTTTCCATTGCACCATGGCGTGGATTGTACATTCCATGGTGGGTAAAACGTGTTAAATCAAATTCTCCCTCCAGCTCGTTATTAATACGCGTCAATATATTCAGATTAAATGCTCGGGTCACACCTTGTTTATCATTATAGGCTTTGGTTAAGACGTCGATATCTTTTTTCAGATCAAAACCAATCAACAATAAATCTTCATGATTCAAACACTTCCATATACTGTGTAAAAAACGTTTAGCGCTGGGAAAATCAAAATTGCCAATATTGGATCCCAGTAATAATACTAACTTGCGACTGTCGGAAATGCCTTCCAAATGACGGATACTGGCAAAATAATCACCGACAATGCCATGCGTAACCAATGAAGGATGAGAGAGGTTCAATGAGCTGACCAGATCCGCCATAGCCGTTTCCGAAATATCTATCGGAACATAGGAAAACTGATGGGTGGTTTGTAACATCTGGTTTAGCAACACCTTGGTTTTACGTCCATCCCCGGCACCCAGCTCAACGATTTCAAAGGGATCATCGGCGATAAAATCAGCAATCTCGCCCCCCACCTTATTAAGAATCTCAAACTCACAACGGGTAGGATAATACTCTTCCAGTTCTGTGATTTGCTCAAATAACCGACTGCCATGGGCATCATAAAAATATTTGCTGGGCAGAGATTTTGAAGGCGCGGAAAATCCCATCAACACATCAAAGGCAAACTGTTCTTTCAAGGCATCCTGTGTTTGATCCCGTAAGGAATCTAATACCAGATAGGTCATTACAAATCCCTTGCCAATCGAATACCAGTAAATGCCCAGCGATCTGATGGGCGATAAAAATTTCGATAGCTGGCGCGCATATGATGTTTTGGAGTCGCAACAGATCCACCTTTCAAAACATATTGGTTTGCCATAAATTTACCATTATATTCACCCAGAGCCGTATTAGTGGTTTTGAATCCAGGATAAGGTGCATAAGCACTGTTGGTCCATTGCCAGAGCAGACCGGTATCAAACGCATCACAGGCTCTTTCCGGTGAGGGATAAACCGTTTCATCAGGATCCCAGAAAGCCGTTTCTTTCTCAAACAATGCTTTATCTTTTGAGCAGTACGCCTCCAGTTCAAACTCGGTGGGTAACCTTGCGCCCAACCAGCGCGCATAGGCATCTGCCTCATAAAAACTGATATGGCTGACAGGTAAATTAGGATTTAATGGCTCTAATCCACTCAGATGATATTCGTCCCAGTGATGATTCTGTTTACGCCAGTACAATGGATGGCAGATCTGGTTTTGCTGCACCCAGTCCCAGCCATCACTTAACCAAAGTTCTGGTCGACGGTAGCCACCATCCGTCATAAAATCCATATACTCGCCGTTATTAATCAATCGATCAGCTAACTGAAAACCACTTATCCAGCGTCTGTGACGAGGACGTTCATTATCATAGGAAAACCCGGTCAGACGGGCTCCAAACAGGGAAATATTTTCTGTCGACTCTAACCAGCCCAGTGCCCTTGCAGGAAGCAGAAGTTTATCTGCATCGGCAGCTTGCTGATACGCCTCGGGCCAGGGCTGGTTGCCCAGAATAAATTTAATATCCATCAACAGCAGTTCCTGATGCTGTTGCTCATGCTGTATTCCGACAGCAAGAACTTCCAACTGCTGTTTAGAAAGCGAATTCGATTCAAAAAGCGCCACAATGGCTTCCGTAATCCGATGACGATAACTCATGATTTCTTTAACCGTCGGACGCGACAGCTGACCTCGGCTGGACTGTAACCAATGAGATCCCAGACTCTTATAATAGGAGTTAAATAAAAAATGATATTGCGGTGATTTACTGGTCTGAGCCAGATTCAGCGGTTCCAGAATGAAGCAGTCAAAAAACCACGAAGTATGCGCCAGATGCCATTTTGGAGGGCTGACAAATGCCGCCGGTTGCACCACTTGATCTTCAATTTCCAGTTTGGCGCAAATTTGTTCAGTCTGCTGGCGTACTTCTACAAATAACTGTTGTAGGGAGGAAAGAAGATCTTCAGTCATCTCACCCCTGAACGTTCGGTTTGTTGCTTGCTTATTCGTTGTCATTGATTCAACTCCATATCTGGGGTTTATCAATCACCTGACCGGTTTGAAGTCGGTGAGCAATTTAACTTTTATACCGAAGAGCGAAGCCATAAACGGCTTCACTCAACAACCTGTTAATTCACAACAGAATCGCCAATATAATGATAATGGGAATGGGGACACCTAAAAACCATAAAAGAATGGATCGCATGTTATTTCTCCCTGATAAAGACTGTCTGACATTACGCTGAATGATTAATGGATAACTGAATCACGTTGGCGACCACCTATTGTCGCCATAAAGCTGGCGATATA
>NZ_DCSO01000084.1:27299-27705 GCF_002325665.1 Methylophaga sp. UBA1464 | reverse complement strand
CGCGATAAAAATCCATAGCGAGGCAAAGGTAGCCCCTTCCAATGCGGCATCAGCTGCTTCACGCGCGGCCTGTTCAGCGTCGGCAGCCGCTTGCTGAGCTCGATCGACTACCGCATTGACACGTTGCCCGGCCTCGCCTTCATCCAGTTCAGTATAGTTAGCGACTAACCCCACAATATATTGTTTATCATCTTCATTTAGCTCCCCGTCACGCAAGGCCTGAACGATAATATTGGATATTTCATCACGAACCTCGCCGTCTGCACGTTGTGCCACTTCCGCACCAGGAGCGGTACGCAAAAGTGCATCCGTAAAGTAATCGGATGAGTCAGACACAGCTTTACTGATTGCAGGCATTGCTGAGGTTGCACCTTGTGCCACTGAAGCGCCAGCTTTGGCAGTACCA
>NZ_DCSO01000084.1:26713-27223 GCF_002325665.1 Methylophaga sp. UBA1464 | reverse complement strand
GGCAGTACCACTAATCACCGCGCCCACACTGGAAAGAATTAAGACCGCGACCAGAAGCGTTGCCACAGCCCAACTGATCAGGCCATGTGCTGTGTCACGAAAATAGACTTCATCAATATTAATATCAGTCCATCGGGTTCTTAATCGACCGGCTATATAGCCACCCAATCCAGCGGAAACAAGTTGTGTTACCGTCAGCCAGATAATCGTTGACCAGCCAATGGTTTGCATACTCACACCTTCATTCTGCCAGGGCGAAATCACTGAAAATCCTAATCCAAAACCGAGCAGTAACATGATTAGGGTCATGGTCGCAGCGCTGACCGCTCCGGCAAAAATAGCTGCCCATGACACGCTGCTGTTGCTGTTTGCTGAGAGAGTTTCCATATCGCGTTCCTTTTAATTTGCTTTCAAATCCGGATTTGTTTTTTTTGAGGAAAATCACTTAGGCATTAGTTGCCCAGAAATTAACTTTTTTAAACGCCTGAATGACATTCAGGCAATTGAATA
>NZ_DCSO01000084.1:13400-26619 GCF_002325665.1 Methylophaga sp. UBA1464 | reverse complement strand
ACAGAATTACAACGAATACTTTTCGACGTTTCCAAGTGTTGGAATAGCACTTTAGTTACTGTGCTGAGAGCGCTTTCAAAGATACAGTGAGGTTCAAGGTAACAACCTAATATACTGGCAGATATTACATAGGTTAAAGTTCACGAAAAATAATCATCCAGCGAGACTTCGGTGATCATTTCTGTGCCGTTAATGGTCAGGAATGACTCAGCAACAGATGGCTGAACAGGGCCAGACAAAAGCCGAAAACAGCCCCCAATGGTGGTGCCCAGTGTCTGGCGAGTTTTGATTGTGGGGCAATGTCCTGAAACACCAGATACAGAATGCCACCTGAGGCAAACAGCATAATCGCCCCGAGAATGGCGGGATGTTCAGATAAAAAGAAATATCCCGCCAATCCGGCTACCGGACCAAGCACAACAAACAATGTCATCTTGCCCAGTACATTGCCATGCCTGTTGTGCTGTTTCAGCTCACGATAGGCGTTAAAACCTTCGGGGAGATTCTGTAACCCTATCAACAATGCCAGTAAAGGTCCTGAAGCCGGGTTCAATGCCATCAACCCGCCTAACGCGATCGCTTCCGGCACATAATCCAATATCATGCCCAATAGTTGGGGAGATTCATTTTTGTGCAAACCGAGCAACCGTTCTATATAGAAAAAAATCAACCCGCCAGCGACAATAAACAAAATACCCCAAACTGAATCTCCCATATTCTCTATGCCTTCGGGAACCAGCACCAGCATCACCGCACCCAGCAAAATGCCGCCTCCCAAAGCGATAATAAAATGTCTTAATTCTTTTTCCAGCCATTGCGAATGTATCCGCTCAAAACTGGCCACAAAACCACCGACAGGGATGCAGATACCCGCGGCCATCGTGAGTAATACAATCTGTAAAACGGGTGAGTTATCCATTGGTGACCTTCATTACTTGCTGAGAATGCTGTTTATTAATGCATTCGATGTTAGATAAATTGACTGCACCTTTCCAAGCTGAATTTGAATATTTAAATCATTCATTAATCAGCACTTTTATCACATCCACATGTCAATCATTGAAACGCATCACCCAAAAAGCATGGAGAACGAACATGACAACACTCAAACAGGCAACTCAATTTCATCGCTTTATAGCCTATTTTCTGACAACAGTAACAGGGCTCATCCTCGGCGACGTGGCTATGGCTGACTCACCGAACGATAAAAATATCGTAAAAGAAGCTGACAGAGTTTCCCTGAATTTCCGCGAGTGGCGTGTTGAATGGAAAAATACCCGGCCACGGGATCCGTATGTCAGTCCCGATGGCAGCGTCTGGTTTGTCGGACAGGTGGGTGATTATGTGGCGAGACTGGATCCGCAAACCGGTGAAATGCAGCGTTTCGACATTCCTAAAGCAGGCCCGCATACCGTGATTGTCGATGCTGAGGGTTATCCCTGGTATGCCGGTAATAAAGACCGGCATATCGGCCGTCTGGATCCAGATACCGGTGATGTGACTCGTTTTGATATGCCAAAGAGTGTTAATGACCCACACACAATGGATTGGACTTCAGATGGCAATATCTGGTTTACCGTGCAGCGTTCTGGCCAGGCCGGTTTTATCGGTAAATTAGCCACTGACTCAGGTGAGTTGGAAATTATTGAAGTCCCCGGAAACAATATGCGGCCTTACGGATTGGTTGTGGATAAGCAGAATCGTCCATGGATTGCTTTTATGGGGAGTAATGCCATCGGCACAGTGGATCCAAAGTCCATGCAACTCGATATCATTAACACCCCTGATGAAGAAAGTATTATCCGTCGAATTGGTCTGACATCAGATGGCCGTGTCTGGTGGGTGGATGCAGGTGTTGGTTATGTGGGCGTCTATAACCCGCAAGATGAATCCATGCAGCAATGGCGGACTCCGGGAGGCGAAGCCGCAGGCTTGTATGCGATGACCGTCGATAACCAGGATCGAATCTGGTACGTGGAAACAGGGTTACAACCAAACCGGTTTATCGGTTTTGATAGCAAAACCGAACAATTTATAGCGATAGATGAAGTTCCATCAGGCGGTCAGACTGTGCGGCATATGGTGTTTGACGAAACCAGCAATGCCATCTGGTTTGGCACCGATGCACATACCATTGGCCGTGCAGTGGTACCGGATTAACAGTCATAAAAGTGCCAATTTATTATCTGCCAGAAAAATACGGTGGCCGGCTTTTCTCAGATTTGAATTAAAGTAAATTGGAGAAAATAACCCAGGCAGTCAGGCCTGTCAGAATAAATGACAACAATGCGAGCAGGCCGTCTCTGGCTATCAGCGCCAGGCCAAAAGCAACCAGGGCGATACCGGCTGCGTTGGCGCTGAAAGGGATGACTTCCATAAACGGTAGCATGACTGCAATCAAAATACAGACACTGGCTATCGCAAATTTGGCGGTCCCATTAACAAAGATCAACAAACGTGGTCGTATCAGTTTATCGATAAAGTGAGCAGGTCTTCGCAACCATCTCACAGCCTTTAATAACTTGTCACCAGGAACAGCACGTTGTAATAACCATTTTGGTAACCAGAAGTGTTCCTGCCCCGTCAATAACTGTATGGCGACTAAAAAGATAAACACGCCCATGATACTGGGAACCCCGGGGATATCGCCAATAACCGGTGCTAATATAATCAAGCCAGCCAAAAGCAACAGTGGTCCAAAAGAACGACGGCCTATCATATCCATAATAAGGTCAATCGAAACGTTTTGATTGGGCCTTTGCTCAGCCGCTTCGCCAATACAATCAAACAATTCTTCGAGATCGGTTACCGGATGATTCTTACCCATCATTAGTTACCTGCTTAAAGGAAAAAGATGCTTTGGCACCCACCACAAAAACACCATCATGGCGATCAACTCGACTAATGATTGAAACACAATGACCACGACTGCCAGCTCATATGAAGCGGGCAACGCCAGGGCAATGGGTAACATCACAAAAGAATTACGGGTGCCAAAGCTGAATGCAAGTACCCTACCCTGCCGTGATGAAAGTTTAAATAACCTGGATAAAAGCCTGGCCATTACGGCCGTAATAGCCAGGAACAACAAAAATATTACTGATAAGTGGAATAATAAGCTGACGGACTGCAGCACGATAGTGACTTGCGATATCGCAATAATAAACATCACCATGGCTAATAACAGCACCGGAAACCATGCCAGAAAATTGATTACCCGCTCACCATTGTCCTGCTTCGCTAACCATTTTTGAGTCAGAAATGCCAGCATCAATGGCACGATAATCAAACTGAAAAATGCCCAAACCATCTCACCCTGTGCCAGATTCAGATGAAACTCATCACCGAGAAACAGCCAGAGATAGAATGGTAACAACAGGATTTGCAACAGCAGGCTTATCGGGGCAAAAGTGATTGCCAGTCTGGTATCACCACCGCCAAGCTGAGAAAAGGTAATAAACCAATCCGTGCACGGCACCAACAACACTAATAAAATACCCAGTTTTACAGCGGGGTCATCGGGAGCGACCAGCAGCAGACAGGCGACTGCAAGAGGAATCAACACAAAATTCCCCAGAATTGCTGCCAGTAGTACTTCAGGTTTGTAAAAAGCGTCCCGCAGATGCGTTAATGGAACCTGGGTAAACGTTGTATACATCAAGGCCGCTAATAACGGCCATACGACGATTTCCAACCGGCCACCCATCTCTGGCACCATAACACCCAAAATCAACCCAAGTAACACGGCCAACAGATAAATAAACAGCTGATTTTTTTCCAGAGACAGATGTGTCAATGATGGGATCCTTGCAGATAAAATAAAAAGCCCGAAATTATTATTTCAGTCGCCCGGGGTTTATGCTGTTTTTTCTTTTCCTGATTAACTGAAGTTAACGAACCTCGCTACCTGATGCTTTATAACTGGCAACATGGTAAACCGTATCTGCGCTTTGATGCTGAAGATGACAGAGCCAATTCACTACGTTTTTTCAACAAAGGATTTATCGATGCAACATATTTTCGGCAAAACAGTTCTTCCTACCCTCTTATCACTGTGTTTTATAACCGTGGTGCTTGCCGCTGAAGGTGAAGGTAAACAAGTCGTCATTGACAGTAAAGAGGGTAAAGAAAAAGTGACCATTGAAGAGTCACAAACAGGTGATCAATCAGGAGCTGGCACCGCTGTCACTGATGATCCGGTGGATGATCATAAAACGACTGATGAAGATGACAACACCGATAAGCCCAAATATCAGGAATAATGACACCTGTTATCAGATTAATTGACTAATGTCGGCCAGCCGTCGTTCTGCTCCAGAAACTGCAGCAGATTTTTAGGGCGATACGCCTCATCGTTATCCCAACGTTGTTTCACAGTCTGATGAATTAATACCTCACTTTTTTTATGGTTTATAGGGCGATATAAAGGCCTTTTCGAACGATATATATGTTTACGTGAGTTATGCAAAGTCGCATCATAACGGCCATTCAAACTGCTTTTAAGATGCGTTTCGAGCACTAATCCAGCTTCAGCTGCCTGCTGCATCATCCATTCAAGTGGAATATCGGATAACAAGCCACCGGTTTCTTTATCCGGCGCATAACTCCCGCCAATATTGCTGTGTACACCGGCAAACCACACCTGTTTGAGATCCAGCTTTTCCCGCGGATCCCAGATGGTCGGTTCAAAATCTGAACGCACTTCATCGATCGCCATCGCATGTCGGGCAATATCGACATTAGGGCCGATTTTGGTATCGTAAAATTCGTCTTTTTTGTTCAATAAACCGAGAAAAGATATCGGAATACCTAATGCACCAACGGTATCCCATACGCCAACAAATTTAATCTGACGACTTTTATGTGAATGCGCTTCACGAAAAGCAATCGACTTTTCGCCATCCGGTGCGTAACTGTAACCGGGTTTTTTGTAATGCTCGAATGCCGCTTCAATCAGTCTGGCATCCGGTCGTTTGAGAATGCCGCAGTTATAAATCAAACCACTTAAACTGCGAACGGTGTAAGCGCCACGGCTAAAGCCAAACAGAAAAATCTCATCGCCCGGCTGGTAGTTCTGAACAATATAACGGTAATCGTCCATGATGTTTTTATTCAGGCCCTTGCCGGTGGTACCACCGAGCACCTGTTCATAATAAGAGCCGATTCCCCAGTCGTAAAATACCTGCTGCGTGATGCCATCAGACCCTCTCGGGTCAATCGAACGCGCCATTCGAAGTACGTTGGTGGGGAAATCTTTGGCCAGATCCTTTTCCGGTCTATTCCAGGTACCGTCTGCACAAACTACTATCCGCTTTGTCATCAGCGTGCTCCGTCGGTCGTTTTATCCGGCAGCAAAGCGTTAGCTTACAGCTTTCATATCAGGCTCTCTGCCCAGAACATCAGTTGTGACAGTAAACCTGAATCATTTCAGAAACAATACCTTAACCAGTCATCTTTGAGGATTATGCTTTTTCTTCTGCCTCTTCTTCGGCTTCTTCCTCAGTACTTTTGCCTTTGCCCGAAAAGTCTTCGGTAAACACCTCGGACAGAATCAGCTGTTCAATATAACTGCGCTGAGAAGCCCGTACCGGGAAACGCACCACCAGATGAATTTCTGCAGCGGTAGGAACCTGAATCGTGACACGAGGATCAACCGAACTCGCATCCAACCCACGTTCATCACTCAGTTTCTGCATATAGATACGGGCATTTTCCAGATAGGGCTGACAATGTTTTGCAGCCGCCGACAATAAGGCCTGTTGGGCAGTTTGCCATTTATCCGTGCGTTTGAATGGCACGGTAAAAACATGCAGGACATATTGCCGGGTATAACTTTCATTTATGACAGGCTCGGAGACAAATAACGCATTGGGAATAACGGCCATACGTCCCGTACGTTGATGAGTAAGCTTTCCGGGACCCACTTCCAGAATGGTGGTCGCTAATAAGGTTTGATCAATAACGTCGCCACGGAAATCCTTGATTTGAATACGATCGCCAATATTAAACGAACCAGCACCGGTTTTAAGTAATGACCCCGTTACACACAAAATAAGTTCCTTGGTGGCCACTACAAAGGCTACGGCAATGGCAACCACCGATAACGCCAGCGTTCTGAGTTCTTCGCCCCAGATTAATATGAGCCCGAGAATAAAAATGAGAATAATGCCGTTGCGGGTCTGAACCAGCCATTTGCGACGCAATTCTGTGGAATCAATGGTTCGACGAATAAACCGGGAAGCAACAGAATTTAATACCAGCATCACCAGAAGCAGGAGAAAAGTGCTGCCAAACAAGCTGATAATCGGAGCAAAAAATGCAAAGGTTTCCTGGGAAATTCCAAGTTTTTCGTTCATTTAAGCAGCCTGTTACTTTAACGTTGAATATAACGTTACCAATAATACCCAAATCTTACACCGGATCATAAGCCATCAGGATAATGGCATGAATATAAGGACTTACTGACAATCCTGGATTTAAGCCGTAAAACGCTTCTTAACCAGCTAAAAAATTATCCTGCGATAGTGTCGTATTGGCAGCCCTACGCTTGAAAAGTGCTTTTCAACAAAATTATTTATATCCGATTCAATGATCTAGTTGATTTAGTCCGATAAATACGCCTGATTCCCCTTTGCAGATGCATTTACTTCGATCATAATCAAACGCAGGCACGTCAATTCAACAAGAGGATCTACTCCGAATGATTAAACGACCCGACGCGACAAAACGTCTGTTTGTGCTTGATACCAATGTGCTGATGCACGATCCCACTGCTTTATTCCGCTTTGATGAACACGATATTTTTCTGCCTATGGTGGTACTGGAAGAACTTGATAGAGGTAAAAAAGGTTTATCCGAAGTGTCGCGAAATGTGCGTCAGGTCAGCCGTTTTCTCGATGATTTGTTAGAACAGGCCGCAGATAACGATGCCATAAATTCGGGTATTCCTCTGCCGAGCGTTATCAACAGTGATGTGCCCCAGGCCAGTGGTCGTTTATTTTTCCAAACCCGCCAGATGGCCGGAGAATTACCTAAAGAATTACCAGGACAAATAGCCGACAATGCCATTCTTGCTGTTGCTATCAACCTGCAACAAGCTCAAATCGATACCAACGTTATTCTGGTTTCCAAAGATATTAATCTGCGTATTAAAGCCACTGTGTTAGGTATCTGCGCCGAAGATTATTACAACGATAAAGTACTTGATGATGTGGATCTGCTGTATCGCGGTTCCAGTGAGCTGAAAGCCGATTTCTGGGAAGATTTAAACCGCCTCGAATCGTGGACTGAAGATGGCCGTACCTTTTATCAGGTCGAAGGAGAAGTCGTCAAAGACTGGTATCCCAACCAGCTGATTTATTCACCCGGCGAAGAACGAGCCATTGAAGCGGTAGTGCGTAACAACAATGAAACCACCGCTGACATTGAGCTGATTCATGATTATCGTCGTGAGAACCATTCAGTCTGGGGCATTACCGCACGCAACCGTGAGCAGAATTTTGCGTTGAATCTGTTAATGGATCCGGAAATTGATTTTGTCACCCTGTTGGGTCAGGCGGGAACCGGTAAAACGTTATTAACCCTGGCAGCCGCCTTAACTCAATGTATTGAACACAAACGCTATGGTGAAATCATCATGACCCGTGTCACCGTGCCAGTGGGGGAAGATATCGGTTTTCTGCCCGGGACAGAAGAAGAAAAAATGACGCCGTGGATGGGCGCGTTGATGGATAACCTTGAGGTACTCAACAAAACCGATGGTGGCGACTGGGGCCGGCAGGCAACCAATGATTTGCTGCAACGCTGGATCAAGATTCGCTCACTGAACTTTATGCGGGGTCGTACCTTCCTTAACCGTTTTATTATTATCGATGAAGCACAGAATCTGACCTCCAAACAGATGAAAACCCTGATTACCCGGGCAGGTCCCGGCACCAAGATTGTCTGTCTGGGCAACATTTCACAGATTGATACCCCATACTTGAGTGAAACCACTTCGGGTCTGACTTACGTGGTGGATCATTTCAAGAACTGGCCGCATAGCGGACATATCACCCTGCTGCGTGGTGAACGTTCACGACTGGCTGACTTTGCTTCAGAAAACTTGTAATCTGTTGTGTGATTAATGACATCGGGCGGCACTGGGAGAAATCCCCCAGGGTCACCCGATGTTTATACTTTATTAAATAAAATCAGCATTGATTCATTTATTGGGTCGCAGGCAACAGGAAGACATAAGATGAACGATATCCCTCCAACCGGTGCCGAACGCCGGGAATTTTTCCGCATTAATGATCGTTTGGTTATGTCCGTCGTTCCACTCAGCACTGCTGAAGCTGAGCAAATTGGTCAGGCCATTATTGATGCCACGCCTGAAGCCGGACAGTTGACTCAGCAAATGTCATCGATCCAAAAAAGTTTTAATCATCTGACCGACCAAATCGGTCATACCGACAGGGATATCGCCAGAGCACTGAGAATGCTCGATGAAAAGGTGAATCTGCTGGCGCAGAATGTCCAATTGCTGCACACCCCGCTCAATCCGGAAGCCGCAAATGAGGTCAATCTCAGCGCCGGCGGCCTGGCTTTAATGACCGATAGTGCGTTTCAACCCCGTTCAGCAATGGAAGTCAGAATGCAGTTGTTGCCGGGCGGTCTGCATATTCGCGCCATTGCCAAAGTCATTGCCTGTGATCAATTAGTTGAAAGCGTTGAGGGTAAAGGCTTCTACCTGCGGATGGCATTTACTCATATGAGTGAAACTGATAGAAATATTCTGGTAAAACACACGCTGAATCGTCAGGCAGAAGAGCTGCGTAACAACAAGCAGGTTTAACACGGCTCTACTCTTCGCCAACATCCAACGTACAACTCTCCATTTATAGTGTTGTTCAGAGCTATTAAAAGAGAACGTTAAATGTCGACTACTCTACCCATCTTATACAGTTTCAGACGTTGCCCGTATGCTATGCGAGCCCGGCTAGCTATTGCGATTACCGGACGTAAAGTGGCAATACGCGAAGTGGTATTAAAAGATAAACCGGCTGAATTGCTGGAGATATCGCCAAAAGGAACGGTTCCGGTGCTGTGGCAAAACAATGGCGATCTGCTGGAAGAAAGTCTGGATATTATGCTTTGGGCAGCTGAAAACCATGCCATATGGCAATCTCTGGATGAGCAGCAACGCAAAGAGGCGTTTATTCTCATTGAAGAGAATGATGTCAGCTTCAAACAAATACTGGATCGGTATAAATATGCCGATCGTTATCCTGAACACAGTGCAGAGTATTACCGTGAACAGGGCGAACAGTTTTTAAAAAAATTAGAACAACGGCTCAGCCAACAGGTCAGTTTAATGACCGATTCTCTGACTTTAGTCGATTTTGCAGTGTTGCCGTTTATCCGACAATTTGCTTTGGTTGATTGGGACTGGTTCAGCCAGGCGGATTACCCCAAACTGCAGAACTGGTTAAATGGATTTCTCCAGTCAGATTTGTTCGAACAGATTATGTATAAATACCCGCAATGGCAGACGGGAGATGAACTCACTGTTTTTCCAGCAACACCGTAACAATAATCGTTACAAATTCAGATATGCGCTGGCGTCTTCGTTATCCGCCAGCTTGGGCACTATGCCCAGACATGGCGAAGAAATTCGGTCTGCCAAACTCCGGATAATCGCTGCAGATTGTGGATCCTGCAAAAAATCATTGGCTACCCAACCCGCCAGAGTCAGGCCAGAAACTGCGATGGCCTGAACGGTTAACAGAGCATGATTAATACAACCCAGTTTTATCGCCACCACCAGCACTACCGGTAACTGTAATGCTTTCGCCAAATCGGCAATCGTTTGCTGATCATTTAATGGCACCAGCCAGCCGCCGGCACCTTCGACTACGATGGCATCTGCCTGTAACTGCATGGCAGCAAATTGGGTTTCAATCAGATTAAGCGATATGGTTTGCCCAACCTGCTCTGCTGCCAGATGAGGCGCAATCGCCGGTTCAAAGGCATAAGGATTGATCTGCGAATAAGGTAATTTGATATCTGCCTGCTGACTCAATGCCAGTGCGTCTTCATTTTTCCATTGACCATCCTGCCATTCACAACCACTGGCAATCGGTTTCATTGCAGCAACCTTTAGTCCCTGCTGTTGTAAAACTTTGATCAGTCCGACACTGATACGTGTTTTGCCGACTTCGGTATCGGTGCCGGTAACAAATATATGCTGAGTCATCAGAGCTTGCTTCTCAATTGGTCGAGACTGACTGCCACACAGCCATCTTCGGTCATCGGCAGAGAATTCTCCCCCGCCCAGGCATGTCCATAAATCACTTCATAAGTGGCTGGAAGTTGACCATTGACCCGAAATTGTTCACAGGCATGGGTTACTTTTTTCAAGGTGTTTTTACCGGTCAGGCCACGGCGGCGCCCCTGATTAACATTACGTGCACCTAATTGCTGTAAATCACGCATCATATTGATCAGACTCGGATACAAGAGACTATGTCGATCACTGTCCAAAACCGGATCACTGAGTCCGGCGGCAAACATGGCTTCGGCCACATCATGCATATCCAGAAACACATTGATATGTGGATAATCATCCACCGCAGCCCAGCTTTGGCGAAGTTCCTGCAAGGTGTCGGGCCCAAGCGTACTGAACATTAACAAACCACCTGGACGCAATACCCTTTGTATCTCGGTAAACGCAGCGGTTAAGTCACACCACTGCAAAGCCAGGTTGGCATATACCAAATCCACGCTGTTATCGGCTAACGGTAATTGCTCAGCATCGCCTGTTATGAAGCGGGGTGATTTTTGCCCAGGTAGCCAGCGGCGCACTCCTTGATCATGCCGATAACGTTGTCTAGCCTGCTTGAGCATAGCGGGAGCAATATCCACGGCTATTTGTTGGGCGTCAGGATAACGATGTTGCAGTAAAGCCAGGTTGCGTCCGGTGCCGGTCCCCAAGTCCAGAATATGCTGGGGTTTGATTTTAACCAGTTCCAGACGTTCCAGCATTTCATCTGCCGTATCACGCTGTAAAATCGCCACATCATCATAACTGTTCGCCGCATTGCCAAAGGCTCGCGCTACGCGATTTTTTTCCGGGCGTAAGGCTTGCTCAGTCATTGAAAAACTCATTGATTTTATCGGCACATAACTGAGGTTGAGAGATAAACGGAGCGTGTCCTGCTCCGGCAATGCGATCAATTGAAATGGTTTTATTTAATTCAGACAAGGATTCAACCAACGTTATCGGCACCAACTGGTCGCGATCCCCTAATAGACATTTCACCGGTATCTGTAACTGCGCGAGCTCAGAACGTAAGTCCAACGTTTCCAATAACGCTAATCCAGCCTGTAAAGCCTCAGGATGTGCGACATTATCAGCCGTTTTTTCTGCCAGTAGCTGAATGGTTTCCCGGCTGCCTTTTGCACCACGCGCCTGAAGCAGCACAAAGCGTTTTAACGTTTCGCGTTGATCATAGTTCAGCTGTCCGGCAAATACCGCAAACACTGCCGCATCCATTGCCTCACTCCAATTGTCAGCGGTGACAAATTTTGGATTGGCAGCCATCAAAACTAATTTGGTGACACGTTGTGGATAGCGTGATGCAAAAGCCAAGCTCAGCTGTCCACCTAATGACCAGCCCAACCAATATGCCGTTTGGGGGACGTTATCAGCAAGTTGGGTTAATACTTTGTCAATTTGCAACGCATCAGCCTGCCATTCGGACTGTCCATGGCCCGGTAAATCAATCAGATGCAAGGTGAACTGCTGGGCCAGTATTTCAGCAAGCGGCTGCCAGACATCACTATGCATACTCCAGCCATGCAGCATTACCACATCTGGGCCCTGCCCCATCTGTTTAATGTACATAGCTGCGCTCCAAACCGAGCAGTAATTGCTCAATATGCCAGACATCATGGGCCGCAGACAGCGTGATACGCAATCGGGCGGTGTTTTTCGGCACGGTCGGTGGTCGGATAATGCCTACCAAGATGCCCTGCTGTTCCAGATCCTGTCCCAATTTAAGTGCTGTTTTATCGTCACCAATCAACAGGGGTTGAATTGCCGTTTGTGAGGGCATTAATGGCAAGCCTAATTGGGCTGCACCGTCACGGAACTGTTGAATCAATTGCTGTAATTTATCGCGCCGCCAGCTTTCCTGTTTAATCAGTTTCAGACTCGCCAATGTCGCTGCAGCGATAGCCGGTGGCTGCGCGGTGGTGTAGATAAAACTGCGAGCCTGTTGCACCAGAGTCTCAATCACCACTTCATCAGCGGCAACAAAAGCGCCTGCCGTGCCAAAGGCTTTGCCAAAGGTGCCGACCAAAATCGGCATCTGCTGCAGCGTTAAAGCAAAATGCTCGACAACACCTCCACCGTTTTGACCCAATACGCCAAATCCATGTGCATCATCAATTATTACGCCCGCTTTATGCTGTTCGGCTAAATCCATGATTTCCGGTAATGGGGCAATATCCCCGTCCATACTGAATACACCATCACTGACGATCAATTTATTTCGGGCGTTGGCAGCAGTATGCAGTCGTTGATGCAATAAGCCCATATCCACATGGGGATATCGTAATTGCTGGGCGTCGCAAAGACGGCCCCCATCAAGTAACGATGCATGGTTCAACTTGTCCTGGACGACAACATCGGTTTTACCGAGCAAACCATCAATCACACCGATATTGGCCATATAACCGGTCGAAAACAGCAGAACTCGTTGTTGTCCGGTAAATTCTGCCAGAGCCTGTTCCAGCTGATGATGATAACGACTGTGGCCGGTGAGTAAATGCGCAGCCCCACTGCCAACACCTTCACGATCCAATGCCTCGACAAATGCGGTTTTTAATGCCGGATGTGCTGCCAGGCCTAGATAATCATTACTGCTGAACGATAATAACTTCCGGCCATCCAATACGACTTCCACACCCTGCTCGCCGTCACGCAACCGTGATCGACGGTATAAGCCAGCGGCTTTACGATCGCTTATTGTTTGTTGCAGTTGTGATTGCCAGGGAAGTTGTGCCACAAGAGCGCCTCGATAAATCAGCTACGCTGGAATTGATATAGCGAAGACCAGTATTTATCATGCTCTGTGCAGACGAACGGCACAGAGCATGCGGTTATTCAGGTCGCGGTTCAGGCAGCTGAACAGTGTTTACCATCCTGTTGCTGCTGTCCGACCTGTAACGGTGG
>NZ_DCSO01000084.1:8196-13327 GCF_002325665.1 Methylophaga sp. UBA1464 | reverse complement strand
ATAAACGTTGATCATGATCGGTATCCGGATTGTCAGTAGTCAGCAGTTTTTCGCCGTAGAAAATCGAGTTGGCACCGGCCAGGAAACTCATTGCCTGCAATTCATCAGTCATGTTTTCACGACCCGCAGAAAGTCTGACAAAAGACTGCGGCATCATAATGCGTGCCACAGCGATGGTGCGAACAAATTCAAACGGATCCAGATTATTGATGCCGTCCAAAGGTGTACCTTCGACTTGCACCAGTAGATTAATCGGCACGCTCTCAGGATGACTTGGCAGATTAGCCAGACTGATTAACAGACCAGCGCGATCCTGACGGCTTTCACCCATGCCGACAATACCGCCACTGCAGACATGAATGCCCGCTTCACGAACATGAGTTAAGGTATCCAGTCGATCCTGATAGGTACGCGTTGAGATGATTTCACCATAGAATTCCGGAGAGGTATCCAGATTGTGATTGTAATAATCCAGACCAGCATCTTTCAGACGCTTGGCCTGGTGATTTTCCAGCATACCCAGCGTGACGCAGGTTTCCAGCCCCATATCCTTAACGCCTTCAATCATCGCGACGACACGATCCACATCGCGATCTTTCAGGTTACGCCAGGCAGCGCCCATACAAAAACGGCTGGCACCGGTGGATTTGGCCTGCGCAGCAGATTCGAGCACTTTATCCAGAGGCATTAACGGTTCGGCTTTCACTGCCGATGGATGATGCGCACTTTGCGGGCAGTAACCGCAATCTTCGGCACAACCACCGGTTTTGATACTCAGCAAGGTACTGATTTGTACAGCATTGGCATCAAAATTCTGCCGGTGAATGGTTTGCGCTTGGTACATCAGATCCGCAAATGGCAAATCAAACAAGGCTTCAATTTCCGCCTGCTGCCAGTCATGGCGGAGCGGCGCGGTCTTTTCTGCTATATTTTCAGTCATGGGCTTCTTCATCAGATTTAATGGATTAATAACATGATGGCCAGAAACTTTCGTGCTGTAGTGACGCATCGTTTGGCAGAATTATACAGCAAACTGTTGCCGATTCCCTGCTTCCTCTGTGGTGACTTTAGTCCAGATGATGTGCTTTGCAGCGCCTGTGCAGATGAGTTGCCGTGGTTGGATACGTGTTGTCAGCAATGTGCTATACCGCTGAATGAAACAGGAATTTGCGGCCAATGCTTGCAACAACCGCCACCACAGCAATCAACTGTTGCATTGTTTCGTTATGAAGCGCCAGTTAATCATTGTATCGCTGCTTTTAAGTTTCATCAGCAATTGGCATTTACACAGCTGTTTGCCCGACTGCTGGCAGATAAAATCCATCAACGACACCAGCCATTGCCCGAAATACTTATCCCTGTCCCATTGCATCCCAGTCGGTTACGCGAACGTGGTTATAACCAGTCAGCTCAACTGGCCGCTGCGCTGTCGAGAAGACTTGGTGTAGCAACCGATAAACACGGTTTGATCCGCCAGCGTAATACCAGTCCACAATCCGGCCTGAGCGGTAAACAACGCAAACGTAATCTAAAACAGGCCTTTGCCGTTGCTAAAGCATTGCCTTACAAACATGTTGCACTGGTCGATGATGTATATACCACGGGACATACGGTCGCCGAAGCCAGCCGATGTTTACAGCAAAATGGTATAGAGACAGTAGAAGTATGGACAATTGCCCGCGCAATACGCCATTATTAGGTCTCACCTCACTCATTTCAGTGCTCAAGGCTGTTGCATGCCTCAACAAGACGTGACGACGCTTCAAGATCGATTGGATGATCTGCTCCGTATTGCCAAAAGCAATGAGCGGAAACAGCTCAACTTTCAGCAATATGAATTAAGCTTGCTGAATAGCAGCGGCCTGGAGCCGTTACTGAAATTGATCCTCGAAGAACATAAACATCGCTTTCAACTGACGACCGTCACGCTGATGTTGCATGATCCGGAATATGAATTCCAACGTTTGCTGGAGTCAGTGCCAGAAATACAGCAATGGCAGAACCATTTGTTATTTACCGAATCCGTTCAACGTCTGGAACAGTTCTTCAGTTTACGGCGCATTCCACGTCTTACCAGCTTTTCACCTCATCAACATCAGCAACTGTTTCCCTCACATAGTGAATTGGGATCAGTCGCCCTGCTCCCCCTGATACGTCAGAATCAGTTAATTGGCAGTCTGAATTTAGGCAGCCGCAATCCCAATCGATTTCAATCCAATATCGGCACACAGTTTCTGCAGCATCTGGCTGCCGTGGTATCAGCCTGTATCGAAAATGCGCGTTTGCATGAAGAAGTAAAACTGGTCGGTCTGCGTGATCCACTGACCGGCGTGAATAATCGTCGTTTTTTTGATCAGCGCATCGTGGAAGAGTTCAGTCGGGCTATTCGTAACAAAACTGCTTTGTCCTGTTTATTTGTTGATCTGGATTATTTCAAACGCATAAACGATAGTCATGGACATCAAACTGGCGATCAAGTGCTTAAGCATGTCGCCCAGCTGCTTAATGACAGCCTGCGCCAGGGTGATGTGCTGGCTCGCTACGGTGGTGAGGAATTTGTCGTATTGTTAGCTGATGCCAGTGGTGTGGTCGCAGCAGATATTGCAGAACGGATGCGGAAAACAGTTGCTGAAACGCATTTTACTGCTAATTCAGGGAAAACATTTCGCGTCACCTTGTCAGTGGGTGTATCGACTCTGGAGCCTGGCAGTAATATGACCGTAAAACGCTTATTGCAATCTGCAGATCAGGCTGTGTATGGCGCCAAACTGTCCGGACGCAATCAGGTAAAGGTCAGTGCTGAGGCGTGAGATCAGCTTGTGGCGCTGAATAACAGTCTTTACAATTAATTCCATACTACAACGTAAGAGGATGCAGTGAATCAACTGAAAGCATTTTCAGATGCATTTATGCATGCAATGAAAAACCTGCTGCCCATCGTGATTGTAGTGGTTATTTTTCAAACCTTTATCTTACAGAGTATTCCTGATAACACCCTGAGCATCAGTATTGGGTTGTTTATCGTGGCTATTGGCGTCGCATTGTTCCTGCGGGGTCTTGAACTCAGTATTTTCCCGGTCGGCAAAAGCCTTTCCAATCAATTTACCAAACGTGGTTCCTTGTGGATTTTATTGTCATTTGGTTTTGCTCTGGGCTTTTCTGCTGTCATTGCTGAACCGGCATTAATTGCCGTAGCCGAACAGGCCCAGGAAATCAGTGAAGGTCGAATTGACGCGCTGATTCTACGTTTTCTTGTGGCCATATCGGTGGGCTTTGTGGTTGCGCTTGGGGTATTTCGGATTTTATTTGGTTATCCGCTGCACTGGTTCATGATCATTGGCTATCTGCTTGTTGTAACCATAACCTTTTTTACTCCGGCTGAAATTGTGGGTCTTGCTTATGATTCTGGCGGTGTGACCACCAATATTGTGACAGTGCCATTAATAGCGGCTTTAGGTATTGGTTTAGCCTCATCCATTCGTGGGCGTAATCCACTTATTGACGGTTTTGGCATTGTAGCAATGGCAGTGATGGTACCGATGATAACGGTGCAGCTGTATGGGATTGTCGTGTTCAGTGGGGCTGAAACTGCTCCGGCAGCAGAGCTCAGTATAGACACGGCTCAGCAAGAGGCTATCTCCGGTCCGATGACCATGCTGATGGATTTACTGGGCATGGTGGGCGATGTCTTGCCTATCATTATCACGATTCTTTTCTTCCAATATCTGGTTCTAAAACGTCCTCTAAATAATCCACGTAAAGTGGTTTTAGGCTTTGCTATGGTGTTATTTGGTTTATATGCATTTGTGGTCGGTTTGAAAATGGGTTTGTTTCCCATCGGCAGCAGCATGGCTGAACAGCTGATAAAAAATCAGCACATTGTCTATGTCTATCTGTTTGCTTTTGCCATAGGTTTTGCCACAACCATGGCGGAACCCGCCTTGATTGCTATCGGTCAACAGGCTGAGGAAGCGGCTTCCGGCAGAATAAATGGCAATGTCATTCGAATATTAGTGGCTATAGGGGTGGCGGTTGGCATCACTATCGGCGTACATCGTATTATCGCGGGCGACTCGATCCATCATTACATTATTGGCGGATACTTAATCGTCATCGTGCTCACCCTGATTGCACCCAAATATATTGTGCCTCTGGCATATGATCTTGGTGGTGTGACAACCTCCGAAGTAACCGTGCCCTTGGTGACGGCACTGGGTATCGGTCTGGCAACACATATCGAAGGCCGTAATATTCTGATGGATGGCTTTGGCTTGATAGCCTTTGCTTCTATCTTTCCAATCATAACGGTCATGCTCTATGCTATTGCGATGCATCTCATGACGACATTGAAAAAGGTGAACGCATGAAATTTTCTGTTCTTGTCGCGATTGTTCCGGAAGAAAGTGAACAGGCTGCCATTGATGCAGCAAGGGATTTAGGGGCGGGCGGTATCACATTGTTGACTGCTCGCGGTATCAGCAACAACGCCAAAAAAACATTCTTTGGTCTTAGCTACGATGGTAGTCAAAGTGTTTTATTGATGGTGCTGGAAAAAGGCCTGTCACTCCAGGTAGTCAAAGCCATTCAAAAAATTCTCATGCCCGATAATCAGGATTCGAATGGTCTGGTTTTTACCCTGCCACTGGAACATCTGGCTGGTATTGATACTTCTCAGGTAGAAAAATTCCAGCAGCATTTACGAGAGTCTCTCTAGATATCAAGGATTACCCCGATGCGATTAGTTAAAGACGTTATGATTTCCAACGTGGTGACAATTTCACCGTTTGCCAAAATGCGTGAAGCGTTAAGCCTGATGAAGCGCCACAAGATAAAATCTCTGGTAGTCGACAAACAGAATCATCATGATGCGTTTGGTTTGATCACCTATAGCGATATTCTGAAAACCGTTATTGCTGAGGAAGGTGATATTGATCTGCTCAATGTTTACGATATATGTGCCAAACCCGTCATTACGGTTGGGGAGGATTTATCGATAACACATGTCGCCACTTTAATGACTACGCACCGGGTGAAGCGATTGTTGGTGGTGAACAATAACGATCTGATCGGACTGGTGGCAATGAATGACATCATGGAACAACTGCTAAGCGAAATCGAATAAATCTTTAAT
>NZ_DCSO01000084.1:5596-8096 GCF_002325665.1 Methylophaga sp. UBA1464 | reverse complement strand
CGAATAAATCTTTAATCCAATAGCTTGATTGCACTGGGATGCTTTATATACATACTGTATTGATCACCCCGTTTCGACATCCAGCCATGGACTTCCAGAGGCTTGTTCAAATAGTCTTCTAATGGCGGAAACAGGGTCTGCTGTTTTTTGGCAATACGCAGGCTTACCGTGTTGTTGACCTTTAATACCCAGTAATCCCGGGTTTGTGATTTTGATTTGGCCGTTAATCGCCAGCGTTGCCAGCCTCGATAGGCCGTTTCATTAATCGTTGACACTTTACGAGGTTGATATTGTTTATCCGCCCATATGCCTTTTTTCTGTTCTAAAGCTTGTTCTTGGGCTGCTATCAACTGGTCTGCATAGTGTAAATTAGGTGGCTGCAAAGTCAGTGCTGCCAGACCCTGTTGCAACAGTTTTTCGTTAATAAAGTCACCTTCCGGTGTCCAGGCATAAGCCAACAGACGATCATAACGATCACGTTTTTCAGCATCATATTGCAGATAGACCTGCCCCTGTTTTAACTGATTTCTTAACCAGTCCCTGGCTGCGATACCACCGGGTTCGGCTTCGCGGTGCCGTGAACTGATTTCCGGCGTATTGATACTCAGTAACCTGACCCGTTCATTATTTTCCAGTACCAGTGTATCCCCGTCATAAACCCGTTTTACATTAAATAAATAACGATTGGAATTGGGTTGAAGATCGAGAACCTCAGCAGCCGGGTCAACCGGTTGATCTGAGAAAATTTGCCGACCGCTTTCATCTTTCCATTGATAAATCTCGGTGGCACCGACCGAAAAAGATAAGCAAACCAGCAGAAAAACCGAATAGCAATATCTCGCCATCAATTAAACCAGACTGTAATGCAGAACAATACTGAAAAACACCACCGCGCCTACCCAGTTATTATTCAGAAAGGCTTGTAAACAGGCATTTCGCTCACGATCTTTGCTCAGGCGTAATTGATAAATAAACAGCATAGTCGCTATCAATAAGCCCAGGTAAAACACCATGCTCAGCTGCAATTGCAGACCTATCAGGAGCATGATCAGCAAAAAACCAAGTTGTAATAATGCTTGAATCAACAAGTCATTTTTACCGAATAAAATCGCGGTTGATTTCACCCCGGCTTGCAGATCATCTTCACGATCGGCCATTGCGTAAAAAGTGTCGTACATGGTGGTCCACACAATATTGGCCACAAACAACCACCAGACAATACTTGGTAATGTATTGGTCTGAGCGGCAAACGCCATCGGAATCGCCCAGCCAAACGCCATGCCCAATACCAGCTGTGGCAGATAGGTAAAGCGTTTCATAAAGGGATAAATCGCAGCCAGCAGAACCGCAATCAATGACAGTGCGATAGTGAAGCTATTTAGCTGCAACACCAGAATAAACGCTACTAAGGCCAGGGTCACAAATGTCAGCACCGCCTGCTTTGCCGTTAATGCACCGGTGGCTAAAGGCCGGTTTTCCGTGCGCCACACCTGACCATCAATATGCCGATCGGCATAATCATTGATGGCACACCCTGCGGCTCGCATCAACACTACCCCAGCGATAAAAATCAGCAGGATCTTGATATCTGGTGATCCACCCGCCGCTATCCATAATGCAGTTAATGTTGGCCACAACAACAGTAAAATACCAATAGGCCGATTCATTCGTGTCAGTTGCCAGTAAGGCTGCAGACGACTCCATAAACTTGTCATATCGACCAATCCTGATTTGGTAAAAACATTTCGCAGACCAGTAAGCTGTTCTCAGCAAAATAAAAACAGGATCGCCTTGCCCACATAATCGCTTTGTCATCCATTTCAATACCGTGGTGTTTTGCCCGTTCAAACAGGCTGTGTCCTGCCCGCAGACTGGTCACTTCAAGTGGGCCGCGTTTGATTGCCGGATCAGTAAACAGAATTTCACCCAGTGACCGGTTTCCCAGATGATGAATATGTAAATGCGCCTGCAAGGCCTGATAACTGGTCCGCGGCACAATGGTACGGGCGAAGACACGGGCTTCATCCCCGTCGCGCAAAATCACCTCACGACAATAGGCATGTTCATGTAACGGTTGCTCAAGCTTCAAAGCCTCCTCAGTCAATGGTTTCTGCCAACCGGATTGTTGCAAATCCACACTGAACTGCTGCTGACTGGTTTGTTGCAGACGCAAGGTTAACGAACCTTTATCGGACAGCCAGCCAGCCAATTCGTTTGGCAGCTTTGCATTCGCGGCAGGTTGCCAGTGTGCTTGGCTTTTTATCATAAAAAATTGGAACTCATACTTGTCCGAAGTTCAGTTTAGTGCCGAACCAGCGGTTAATTAAGGGTGCTACGTTTTCAGGATGTTGAGTGATTAATGTTTCAGCTGCCTTCGTCACTGCTGGCAATAAATCCTGATCGGCCAGCAAATCAGCCACCCTGAATTGAGGTAAACCGGTCTGCCGTGTGCCCAAAACCTCGCCCGGCCCCCGAATTTCCAGATCGCGCTGGGCAATCA
>NZ_DCSO01000084.1:425-5485 GCF_002325665.1 Methylophaga sp. UBA1464 | reverse complement strand
GGCAATCACAAAGCCATCATTACTCTCGCGCAAACAAGCCAGCCGGGCCAGACCATTTTCGGAAAGCGGCGGATGATACATCAGCACACAATGACTCTGTACCGTACCGCGTCCTACCCTTCCACGTAACTGATGTAATTGAGCCAGACCAAGCCGTTCGGCATTTTCAATCACCATCAAACTGGCATTGGGCACATCCACGCCGACTTCAATCACCGTAGTCGCCACCAGCAGATCAATTTCACCCTGTTTGAAGGACTGCATCACTCGCTCTTTATCTGCCGATTTCATCCGTCCATGTACCAGCGCAATACGCAGATCAGGTAATGCCTGCTGCAATTGCTCAGCGGTATCTTCTGCTGCCTGACATTGTAAATGCTCAGACTCTTCAATCAAGGTGCACACCCAATAAACCTGACGTTTTTGCTGACAGGCGACATGGATTCGTTCAATCACTTCCTGACGCCGATTGTCGGCGACTACCACCGTAGTCACCGGTTGCCTGCCGGGAGGTAACTCATCAATAACGGATACATTTAAATCGGCATACGCTGTCATCGCTAAGGTGCGGGGAATCGGCGTAGCGGTCATCACCAGTTGGTGTGGCAGAATATCCACCGCTTTGCCTTTATCCCGTAAGGCCATGCGCTGATGCACCCCAAACCGATGCTGTTCCTCAATAATCACCAGACCCAGTTTATTAAACGTCACCTCATCCTGAAATAACGCATGGGTGCCCACAGCAATGTTGATTTCACCTTCAGCCAGTGCGGCGATAACCTGTCGACGCTGCGCTGCTGTTTGTTTACCGGCACACCACCCGACCTGAATACCTAACGGCTCAAGCCAGTTACGAAATGTCTGATAATGCTGTTCGGCTAATAATTCTGTGGGCGCCATCATCACCGCCTGATAACCACTGGAAACAGCCATTAATGCGGATAAAGCGGCCACCACGGTTTTGCCGGATCCGACATCGCCCTGCATCAGTCGCTGCATCGGCATAGTCTGTTGAAGATCTTCACGGATCTCTCTGATAACACGTTGTTGAGCGCCGGTTAATGGAAACGGCAGCTCTTGTAAAAACTTTTTACTGAACAGATCAGCATTAAACATGGGTGCCTGATGTTGCTGAGTACGATAGCGAATCTGCCGCATGCTGAGTTGTTGGGCCAGCAATTCTTCAAATGCCAATCGTTTCTGGGCAGGATGCTCACGGGAGATTAACTGACTGACATCACAATCCGGCGGAGGTAAATGCACAAATTTCAAGGCTTGCGTCAGATCAAAATGTGCAACGCGCGGATCCAGTAAAGCTTCAGGCAAGTAAGCCGGCATGGTTTGCTGATCCAGCAGATTCAGGGCCTGAGTTAATAATTTACGCCAGGATAGCTGGTGTAAACCTTCAGTCGTTGGATAAACTGGGGTTAAGGCTTCTTCGACAGCAAACGGTGCATCACCCTGAATTAACTGATATTCGGGATGCACCATTTCCAAAGCTGACGGGCCACTGCGTATTTCACCAAAACAGCGAATTCGCTGACCTTTTGCTAATTGCTGTTGCTGGCTTTTGGAGAAATGAAAAAAGCGTAATACCAAAGCACCAGTGCCATCGCTGACGTGACAAAGCAATGATCTACGCCGTCCAAATTTAACCTGACTGAGCTGGATAACCCCTTCAACCAGTTTTTCCTGTTGTGGCCGTAAACTGCCGATAGGCATTAACCGGGTTCGATCCTGATAGCGTAAAGGCAGATGAAACAGCAAATCCTGAATCTGGCGGATCCCCAGTTTTTCAAGCTTCTCGGCGAGTTTTTCACCCACGCCTTTCAGCGATGTGACCGGATCGGCAATGGCCAGCTCAGTCACTTGTTACGGTCACTAAATATCGACGTTATGCGCCAAGATGCAGAATAGCATCCATTTCAACAGGTACGTCTTTTGGGAGAGACGCGACACCAATCGCTGCACGTGCTGGATATGGTTGTTGAAAGTAGTCAGCCATGATTTCGTTGACGGTGCCGAAATGCGCCAGATCGGTCAGATAAATATTCAGTTTGACGACGTCTTGTAACCTTCCGCCCGCCGCGGCTGCAACAGCAGATAAATTATCAAACACCCGACGCACTTGTGTAGCGAAATCACCTTCAATAACCGTCATGGTTTCCGGCACTAAGGGAATTTGACCGGACAAGTAAACAACATCGCCAACTTTGACTGCTTGTGAATAAGTTCCAATCGCTTCTGGCGCGTTGCTGGTGTGAATGATTTCTCGGGACATAAAAACTCCGGCTAAGTCGTCTTAAAACGACAGATTAAACAAATCAGTTATTAATACGGTTAATGCGTTCGACCATTTCCAGTTGGCGTAAACGACGGATAATGCGGGCTAAATGCTGACGATTAGTGACTTCAATGGTTAGCCGCAGATGGGTAAATCCACCGTCGCGTTCGTCAACCATGACATTATCAATATTGGACTCAGCCTCTGAAATCACCGATGCAATGGTCGCCAGTGCACCACGTTGATTGCGTAAATGCATCATCAAATCCACCGGAAAATCACGGTTAATTTCTTTGGCCCAGGCGACATCCAGCCATTTTTCATTCTGCTCACGTAAATGCGTAGTGTTTTTGCAGCTGCGCTGGTGAATGATAATGCCACGACCTGCACTGACAAAACCGTGAATCGGATCACCCGGGATCGGATGACAGCAGCGGGCAAAATTCACCACCATGCCTTCCGTACCGGCAATCAACAACGCCTGTGGTTCTTTATTCGGTGTTTCTTCCTGCAGCAGCTTTTGTGCAACCAGTAAGGCGGATATATTCCCCAGCCCAAGATCGCTTAATAATTTATCAAAATTATCCAGCTCATATTCTTTCAATAAAGCATTAATACGTTTGATTGGAATATTTTCCAGTGCAGTGGAAAACGCTGTCAGGTGTTTGTTCAGAAGACGCTGCCCAAGCTGAATCGCCTCTTCACCCTGCAGATGTTTCAGATAGTTGCGAATATTGGTGCGCGCTTTAGGGGTCACCACAAAATTCAGCCAGGCCGGATTCGGGTGTGACGTCGGAGAAGTGATTATCTCGACAGATTGTCCGGTTTCCAGTTGCGAGCTTAATGGCACCAGATGACGACCCACCCGAGCAGCAACACAGCTGTTACCCACATCAGAATGTACGGCATAAGCAAAATCGACGGCTGTAGAACCGCGAGGCAACGTTAAAATCTCACCTCTTGGAGTGGAAACATAAATCTCATCCGGGAATAAATCGATACGCAGATTTTCCAGAAATTCCATCGAATCGCCAGAACCTTTCTGCATTTCCAGAATGCCTTGCAACCACTGTCGGGCTTTACGATGCGCCAGGGTATTGCCGGCGGCCTCACCCGATTTATAAAGCCAATGAGCAGCCACCCCGGCTTCTGCCAATTGATCCATATCACGGGACCGTATCTGCACTTCTATCGGCACCCCATAAGGACCAAACAATACGGTATGCAATGATTGATAGCCATTGGCTTTGGGAATCGCAATATAATCTTTGAACTTGCCCTGCACCGGTTTGTACAGGTTATGTACTACGCCAAGCATGCGATAGCAGGCATCCACATCATCAACAATGATACGGAAAGCATAGACGTCCATGACTTCTGAAAACGACAGCTGTTTGCTGACCATTTTCTTGTAAATACTGTAAAGATTTTTCTCGCGGCCCTGAATATCGGCACTGAGACCTTCCTGTTCCATTCGGTTAAGAATAGATGCGGTAATCTGACTGACGATTTCCTTACGATTACCGCGTGCTTTACGGATAGCATCGCCCAATACACGATATCGAATCGGATACAGCACATGGAAGCCCAGATCTTCCAGTTCACAGCGCATCAGATTCATTCCCAATCGCTGGGCTATCGGGGCATAAATTTCTAAGGTTTCATTGGCAATCCGGCGACGTTTTTCCGGTCGCAAATGACCCAGCGTACGCATATTGTGCAGCCGGTCAGCCAGTTTGACGATGATAACCCGGATATCCCGCGACATCGCCAGCAACATTTTTCGCAGATTTTCTGCCTGAGCGTGTTGGCGGGTTTCAAATGCGGCCTGCGCCAGTTTGGTCACACCCTCGACCAGTTCAGCAACCGGCTCACCAAACTCGGCAATGACATCACGCTTAGACATTTCCGTGTCTTCAATAACATCATGTAGCAAACCGGCCATGATGCATTCATAATCCATATGCATCATTGCCAGAACATGCGCAACTGCCAGGGGATGGGTGATATAACGCTCACCACTGCGTCGGGTCTGCCCTTCATGACATTGTTCGGCAAAATGATAAGCTCGCCGGATGGACTCGACCTGATTATTTTCTAAATAATTGGAGGTCGCAAAACACAGATCATCTATCGTGAGCTTAGGCTCAGACTCCTGAATGAAGTCGAGCTCAGAGGCAACAGAAGGTTTTGCGCTCACAATACTTAAATTTCGCTTTGCAGCTCTTCGTCGCTGACAATGCTTTCTTCAGCATGCTGACGAGCTGAGGTTTTGGTTAATATCGTGCGGTCAACCAAACCGGCTGCAATTTCACGCAACGCCAGAACGGTTGGCTTGTCGTTGTCGACTGGCACCATTGCATCATCACCCATGGCAATTTGGCGAGCGCGTTTTGCGGCGACCAAAACCAGCTGGAAGCGGTTATCTACGTTTTCGAGGCAATCTTCTACTGTGGTACGTGCCATGATAATTTGTCCTGTGGTTAAAACATGTAATTTTACGAGAGATGCGCCGCTTAAGCCAGCAAGTCAGCCAATAAGGTACTGTAGTTTGACTGCTGAACAGCCAGTTTGTGCCGACTGGCAACGATAATCGCAGTCAGGCTGGCAAGTGCATGATCAAAGTCATCATTCACGATCAGATAATCAAATTCGACATAATGTGACATTTCGCTCTCAGCATCCCGCATTCTGCGCGAAATTGTCGCTTCATCATCCTGACCACGACCTCTTAAACGTTGTTCAAGCGCTTGTTTGGAGGGTGGCAAAATAAAAC
>NZ_DCSO01000084.1:0-349 GCF_002325665.1 Methylophaga sp. UBA1464 | reverse complement strand
GCAAAATAAAAATACTGCTGCTGTCGGGAAAGTTTTTTCTGACCTGCTGGCCGCCCTGCCAATCAATCTCCAGGATGACATCATTACCCGCATGCAACTGATGATGCACTGCGGCAGACGACGTACCGTAACTATTATCAAATACGGTGGCGGATTCAAGAAAATCCCCTGCATCACGCATCTTGCTGAAAATATCCTGGCTAACAAAGAAATAATCTTCTCCATCAACCTCACCGGCTCTGGCAGGTCGGGTGGTATGCGAAACCGATAACCGGACATGCGGATCCTGTTTAACCAAAGCCCGCACTAAACTGGTCTTTCCGGCACCTGAAGGCGCCGCCACAATAAA
>NZ_DCSO01000078.1:33411-33801 GCF_002325665.1 Methylophaga sp. UBA1464 | reverse complement strand
CGGCTAATCGCGCCTGTGGCAATATTTAATTGCTCAGGCAGACTGAATGCAGTTACGGCCTTTTTGCTTGGCCTGATAGAGCTGTTTATCTGCTCTATCAATCAGTTCATTATGCTCATCATTTGCCGATGGAATCATGGTGCTGACGCCCAGGCTAATGGTGAGCAACTGACTGACTTTTGAGCAGTCGTGAGGGATCTGTTTTTTGAAAAGTGCCTGCCGACAACGCTCGGCTATGGACCAGGCGGCATTATTATCTGTTTCCGGCAACAGCATCACAAACTCTTCGCCACCAAAGCGTCCAAAAAAATCCCGGGAACGTACGGCAACATTATTCAAGGTTGCAGCAACCTGCTTCAGACAATCATCACCCTGCAAATGACCATAACA
>NZ_DCSO01000078.1:28986-33313 GCF_002325665.1 Methylophaga sp. UBA1464 | reverse complement strand
CAAATGACCATAACAATCGTTGTATTCTTTGAAAAAGTCGATATCAATAACGATCAATGACAATGGCTGTTTATTCTGCCGAGCCTTTAGCCACTCAGTTTCAATGACCGTATCAAACATGCGACGATTGGCTACACCGGTCAATCCATCTTTGAAAGACAGTTCTTCAAGTTCTTTTTGTAACTTGATCAGTTCCTGTTCCGTTTTTTTACGTTCACTGATATCAAACATAAAACCCGCTAAGGAATCGACCTCACCATTTTCCTTGCGAACCACATGAACTACATCGCGGATCCAAACATAGTCGCCATTTTTTGTCAGTGCTCGATAGTCGGCTTCATGATCAACGCCTGACTGGGATTGCGAAACACAGAAATCCACTACCCACTGCCGATCTTCCGGATGCATTCGGGTTGCCCAGTCTTCAACCGACTGCCAGCTGGAAGGCTCCCAACCCAGCAGTTCTTCAATCTGTGGACCGATATAGGTGAATTGCAAAGTTGCCCAATCAATTTTCCAGGGAATAGCCCTGGTCGATTCGAGCAGCGTTTTGTAGACACCGTTATCGGTGGGGTTGTCGTTTATCAAATCGGTCATGGCAACACTCGTTGAGACTTACCGTTAAGGGTACTTATTTCCACAACATAAACAAGGTTTTTATAATCCATTCTGAGTCAATTTAACGTATTTTTCTGGCCCGAATTGTACGGCCTTTGATTTTTCCATCGGCCAGATAATTCATTGCCTGTCGCAATGCGGATTTGCTTACAGCCACATAACTCGACATATCAAAAATATCGATCTTGCCGATATCGGCACCATCCAACCCAGCATCCCCCGTCAATGCCCCTAAAATATCTCCTGGTCGAAGTTTGTTTTTACGCCCGGCATCCAGTTGAATAGTCACCATATTGGCTTCAAGAGTATAACTGTCATCGCGATCCAGCGAAGCTGGTACATCACAGCGACACGGTTTTTTTTGATATTTCTCAATTGCCAGCATGCGTGGCACTTCGGCTTCAGCTACCAGACTCATAGCCAGACCTGACTCTCCTGCCCGACCAGTTCGACCGATACGATGTACATACACTTCCGGATCACGTGGTAATTCATAGTTAATCACCATTTCAATCGCTTTGATATCCAGCCCACGCGCGGCTACATCGGTGGCAACCAAAACAGGACAACTCTGGTTGGCAAAACGCACCAGGACCTGATCCCTTTCACGTTGTTCCAAATCGCCATGAATGGGCTGGGCATCAATTTTATGGTTACGAAGCCATTCTGCCACTTCATCACATTGTTTTTTGGTATGACAGAACACAATCGCGTTTTTAGGCTGATAATGCTGAAACAACATTAGCAATGAACTGTTACGCTCATGCTTTTTGATTTCGTAAAACAGCTGCTCGATGACCGCTTGTTGATGTTGTGACTCAACCGTCACTCGTGCCGGATCACGTTGAATGCTGCGACTTATCTGTTTAATGCTATCGGGAAAGGTGGCAGAAAAGAGTAACGTCTGCCGCGAGCTGGGCGTCTGTCCGATAATGTCCTGCATCGCATCGACAAAGCCCATATCCAGCATGCGATCCGCTTCATCCAGCACCACTGTTTTAACTTTATTGAGCTTCAAAGTGGATTTTTTCAGATGATCCTGAATCCTTCCCGGTGTGCCTACAACAATATGTGCACCGTATTCCAATGACGCAATTTGTGGGCCTAACGGTTTACCCCCGCATAACATCACCAGTTTAAGATTCGGGATAGAACGTCCCAGACGACGTAATTCTTTGCCTACCTGATCGGCCAACTCCCGTGTTGGGCAAATAATTAAGGCTTGCACGGCAAAAAAGTCAGGCTTAATCGTTTGTAAAAGACCAAGGCCAAAGGCAGCGGTTTTACCACTGCCGGTTTTTGCCTGAGCAATCAAATCCTTGCCCTGCAGGATCAGTGGCAGGCTCTGCGCCTGTACAGCGGTCATTTGTTTGTAACCGAGCGAATCAAGTACAGCCAGTTGTTCAGCAGGTAACTTCAGCTTAGAAAAATCATTTTCAGACATGGGAAACTTTAAACAGAGAAAGATAGCGCGCATGATACCAAAAAGCTCGCTGAAACATTGCTTTACCTGAATTTACATTCATGGCAATGAACCCCAACACAGACTGCAAGTCTGATAGTCATCAGCCAGCCAAACTGTGAGGTAATGGCTATGTCATTCATTAAAAATCTATTTCTTCCAGCTTTCACCGCCAGCCTGCTTACTGGACTAATGGTATTTATACCAAGTCAACACAGTTATGCCGATGTGTCGGTGAACGTGCAACTTGGTCAGAATCTGCATAATCGACCACACTATGGTATTTCGGGAAACCGGCATTATCGCTCCCCTTCTATCGGTATTACTGGCCACCGTTCATTTGGACTGGATCCCAGGCTCAACCACTTCAAGCAACCTCGTTATAAACCGTATTACCGACATTACGATACAACCCGACCTCGTCATCGAACAGGCTATTATGGTTTTCGAGGCAACAGTATCACCCTGATTACACCGATTGTTTATTCTCAGAATTATCAAAATGCCGACCCTATACGTCGCTATACAGCTAATTCATCACGGCCCCTTTCCACAGCTGCGTCTATATCAAACTATTCCAATATTGATGGTTGGGAAGCATTATCACGCTATGAATCAACAACAGCGATTAATGCCTTTAAAGCGCAATCCAGTAAAAATCCCAAAGCTTCTTTACCCAAAATTGGTTTTGCTTTAGCCACGGCTTTACAGGGTGAAACGGATAAAGCATTTTGGGCTTTGAACCTGGCATTAATTGCCGATACCAGTGATCTGCGTTATTTCAGCGCCGATCCCGGCCTGCAATTGGTGATTGATGATTTATTGGAAAATTATCATAACAAACCTTTGATGACGGCCACCCTGCTTTATTTGAAGCAGGATTACCGTTCAGCTCGAACACTGATACAAACGGCATTGAATGAATGCGATAACTGTTCCGCCACTCGGAATATGCAGCGGTTAATACAGCAACGGCTCCATGGATAAATAAAAAACCCCCTGCCGTTATCAACAGGGTGTTTACTGTTTAATGTTCTTCATCGAAATCCTGTTTATGCTTTGGATTGGATTTTGATGATTTTGAGCTTGTTGTTTTTTCAGGCTTCTGCTCTAACTGAATGGCAGAATTTGCATCCGAGTCTCCGACCATTTTCAGCGGTGCAGGTGGCGCTGAGCCATCTTTATCCTGACCAAAGTAAATGGTCATATGCGGGAATGGAATCTCAATGCCCGCCGCATCCAGATGCTGTTTAACCAGACGATTATAAGCCCGGCCGACACCCCATTGTGTCCCCGGAAGGGTTTTAATACGTACCCGGATATTCACCGAACTGTCCGCCAGCGCGGTCACACCATGGACTTCCAGTTCGTCGATCAGAATTTTTTCACGCTGTTCAGGATCAGCCATTAATTCAGCAAACGCTTCACGCAGATGCACAATGACTTCATCTGTATTTTCACGATACGCCACACCATATTCACCAACATGGTAAGCAAACTCCCGCATAAAGTTGGAAACAGTATCCACCGCCGAAAACGGAATCATATGGTAGGTACCGGATAAATCACGTAAGCCTAACGAACGGATAGTAAGTTTTTCAGCGGTCCCCGTAATACCACCAGCTGTCACAATATCTCCGGCATTAATGGCATTTTCCATTTGAATAAATACACCGGTAATCACATCCTGAACCAGTTTCTGGGCACCAAAACCAATAGCCAGACCCAATACACCAGCCCCTGCCAGTAATGGTCCGATATTGACACCTATTTCTGCCAGCACAATCATCACTGTCATAATGATCAGAGCAATCGCTGCCGCATTACGGAAAATGGTCAATAATGTTTTTGCTCTGGCCGTAGGCATCTGACCATCATCATTAGGGTTTAGCCGATGCTCAATCCAGCTGGCCAGAGCAATCCAGATGGCCATCGCACCCACAAGGATCGCCGCCACACTGATTACTGTACCGATAGTCTGAATACCCGCATCTGAAGCTAACCAGGCCGAAAGACTGAATATTCCCCACGCATCCAGAATCACGGCAGCAACCACTACGACCAGCAAAATGCGTAAGGTTTTATAGATATTGGGCACAAATCCATTCAACCGTTCTTCGAGTAATGGAAAACGTGAACGCAAATCATCTGAAACATGTACCGGACGACCAATGGTTTTGGCCATAAATTTTGCCACTAAGCCGCCAATCACTAATGCCAGAATCGTTTGGAAAGTGGCTTTAAGCA
>NZ_DCSO01000078.1:26547-28907 GCF_002325665.1 Methylophaga sp. UBA1464 | reverse complement strand
ACATCATCGGCAAGGCATCCTCCGGACGAAGTAATAATGCTCCCGCCATTACGGCAAAATAAACAATACCCAACACATGCCAGCTGCGCGCAAGAATTCCCAGACTGACCCGTGAAAAACTAAAGGTGGACTGCTGCGCGTGGAATAACAAACGTTGTTTGACTAACATGCGGTTTTGCATGATCACCAGGACGGCATAGATAAATGCACTTAATACCACCAATACACTGACCAACTGGCCAATCACCGGATTAATATTCAGATTGACAAGTGGCACCACCAATAGCATGCCGTAGCCGATATAATTGGTTAAACGCACCAGCCAGATATGCCAGTATGTCGCACTTTCAGCTGAGATGGGTAATAAACGCAAAGCATCATCCCGCCCAGCAAAGACGGTTCTCAGAATCACTTTGAATATTTCAATCGCCAGAAAGGCATTCAGAAATAGCGATTGACTGACATTCATCTCACCATTACTGCCAATGGCAAATAAAGCCACAGCATAACCGGCTACCCATGCCAAAATAACGGTTAGTAAATCAACAACTGCAGCCAGTAAAATCGCGCTGAATTTTCGAAAAACCGGATATTCGCCATCTGCTTCAGCCCAGTTATTGGCACGGCGAAAAGCATGGCGTGCCAGACTGCGCAGCACGTAAAACATCAATAACGTGGCAGCAATCACGACGACCAGAAAGAAGATTTCATCCAGTATCAGCTGCCAATCAAACGCGCTTTCTTGATCCGAATCCGTTCCGGTTAAAGCAGAAAAACCCGCACTCACTGTTGAAACAATTTCCTGGGCGACGGCTTGGGTTTTATTAGCAATTTGCCGGGCAAAAGTGGGCTCAGCTACCAGACTGACTGAATCAGTCTCTTTATCCATCGCGCCTGCGGCTTCGGCCAAATCACGCAGTTCGGTAATGAGTTTTTCACGTGCCTGCTCATTTTCAAGCGTATCGGCAAGTGCCGAGTAATGCGTTTCGTTATTGGATGAAGCAGCAGGTTCAGCCCATACCATGTCGGTAAAACTGAAGGCTAACAACAATGTCATCAGCAGACCCGAAGTTAACTTCCATTGCATATCAAAAATCCGCACGATGCTGAGATCTCCCTTGTTTGGTTTCGTTATTTTTTAATCGATTGCAAGCCTAAAGGCTTGAGACTGATGCCATTAGTAAATTTTTCCGGAATCCGAAAGCATTTTACTGAGCCGGCTAAAAGCGAGTGTTTGTGTTAAAGGACTCTAACAGGGCAAAAGGGTTCATTGCAAAACCGATACAATTTCCAACGCCTCATTTTCATCCACTTCCACTATGACCCCTTCACCGGATAAGATGAACTCATCTAACAGCCCGGAAATATTAACCTGATGAGTAATATAAATTCGGGGTTTCTCTGTTTGCTGCTGAACAATATGTGTCTTCCAGTCCTGCAGAAATTGTTTTTTTAAATGGCGATTTGATGCATGAAAAAACGAATTCAATGCCGTCAGCTTTTGGGGACTTCCAAAGCCCAGTAGTTCCGCTGTTTCCAGACAACGGCACCATTCACTTGAATAAACCTCTGCATCGCTGATACCCAGATCACGAAGTTTATCGCCCAGCTCAATGGCTTGTTGTCGGCCTTGCTCAGATAAATTACGTTGTGACTGGCAATCTTCCAGTTCGAATCCCGGCGGATCACCTACTCCAGGAGCAAGCGCATGCCGGAAAATAATGATTTGCTCGGCAAAAGCTTGCACGGGCAAGAATCCCAAAACGAAGAAAACTATTCGCAAATATGTCATTTGTTCGCAGTCATACAGTCAAACTCATTTTTCAATTGAGATTATTAATGAACATACGTAATTTAAAGGAATCACATGTGTATGATTCCATTAGGTTCAAACAGTTCATTTGAGTACCGGAGCCAATATGCCCGAAACATCCATGTCACGAAAACTTACTCTTTTTTTACAGTTTCTTTTGTTTATCGGGCTGGCCGGGGCAATTTGGGAACAACAATGGCTTAATGTGGTGATTACCACCGGCATAATCATCATCACATTATTCCCGATTTTGCTCGCCAAAAAATTCAATGTGCATGTGCCACCTGTATTTCAGCTGATGGCAATCGGCTTTATTTTCGCGTCAATTTTTTTAGGTGAAGTTCATGGCTCTTACACCCGTTTCTGGTGGTGGGACATTGCACTGCATACTACTTCAGGATTTTTGCTGGGAATTACAGGTTTTCTTCTGGTTTATTTACTGAATGAAAATGACAGTATTCATATGCAGATGCAGCCCGGATTTGTGGCGTTTTTTGCTTTTATGTTTGCGCTGGGAATGGGGGCTTTGTGGGAAATATTTGAATTT
>NZ_DCSO01000078.1:26063-26478 GCF_002325665.1 Methylophaga sp. UBA1464 | reverse complement strand
GATGGATAAGATTTTCGGCACCAATATGCAAAAACCGATGTTCGGCGATCATTCAGGTTTAACGGACACAATGTATGACCTGATTGTTGATGCGATTGGCGCGTTGATTATCTCGATACTTGGTTATGGCTATTTGAAAAAAGCTCAGGCGAAATCTTTTCTCGAACGCTGGATCTTTTCATTTATCGTGAAAAACCCGCGTTTTTTTAACAAACACAAAAACACATCGAATAAATCCAATCTGCCAGACTGACTTGTAGCAGCTTGTGACATCTTCCCTAATAAATCAGGACTAA
Source organism: Methylophaga sp. UBA1464 (assembly GCF_002325665.1). NCBI lineage: Bacteria > Pseudomonadati > Pseudomonadota > Gammaproteobacteria > Thiotrichales > Piscirickettsiaceae > Methylophaga > Methylophaga sp. UBA1464. Next base: position 26,182 of record NZ_DCSO01000078.1, on the reverse strand, counting down.
CTCTGATGTACTTTTAGCCCTAGCACTCTAGTATGCCCCTAAATTGCTGTTTGTCAGCAATGTCATCTGGAGTACACATGTTAAAGCTGTCTTTTGCATTACCACCATTTTTCATATTG
>NZ_DCSO01000078.1:18281-25932 GCF_002325665.1 Methylophaga sp. UBA1464 | reverse complement strand
TGAAGGAAGTGATGCTGTTCCGGAAATGGAGACTGCACCGATAGTTGATGAAGATAAAATCCCCCTGTGGCTGGACGGACAAGTTGAAATGTCACCGCAGGAATGGCTGGTAAAACGCAGCCGTGCAGAAGTAACAGATGAAAGAGCAGAAATAGAACGAACCGCAGAATTACTGGTTATCGCGGCTGACCGGTTCGATGAAAGTCACCGGATGATTGCCAATCGTGCAGCACAACTGGAAGATATGTTGCTCGAACATCGCATTAATGAAACCGCGGTAGATCGATTGGAATGGTTTACCAAGCTGCCAACATTACAAACTCCGCACAGTTTCTCGGCACTTTGTCAGTACTATTACAATCTACGTACCCAAGGTAAAACCGAAGACGAAATCATTCAAAATCTGCTGCGGATCTAAGGCAGCATTTTTCTGGTAATAAGTGATTTTTAAACGGCTGGATATGCATTATATTACTATTATTCGGGCATCATGATGATGCCCGAATCTTTATATCCAGAGAATTAATATGTCCAGGTAACAGAGCCTATGGCACTTCTTGTTGCACCGTAATTAGCCTGTCCCCATTGCGGACTTTCAAAATATTTTTCATTGCCGACGTTATACAAATTCATAGCAAGTGTAACGTTTTGATTGAGCTGGTACTGGGCAAACATATCCACCAAGGCATAACTTCCCTGCACTTCAACATCGCCAACGTAAATTTCATTTTGCCATCTTACCCCGCCACCGACATTGAGTCCGACAACTTGAGGTACATGATAACTTGCGGCTACTTTGAATTGATTAGTGGGTATAAAGGTTCGAGTTTTATCACCATTTTCATCCTCTATATCCAAGTGTGTGTAACCCATACTCAGGTTTAATCGATCTACCACTTCACCAGATAATTCAATTTCATAACCTTTGCTCTCCATCTCAACACCACGGTAAATATTTAGTCCCGACGCAGCATCACGATCAATCCATTCACCAAAATTTTCCTGTCTGGACTCAAAACGCGCTAAGGTTAATACGGCGCGGCCATCATTAAATTCCTGTTTGATACCAATTTCTCTACTTTCACCTTTCACCGAACCTAATGGCGATAGATCTGCGCCAACCCATGTCTGGGCTTTGAACACTTCACTGTAGCTACCATAGAGCATGGTTCCATCAATAACTTCATAGGTAACACCTGCATAAGGCACCGTCTCTGAATCCGATACTTTTTGTGGGGCACCATAACTGTATCCATCCTGTTCAATCTTGACAGTTCTGGCACCTAGTAAAAAGGAAAGCCTGTCAGTGGCACTAAGTCTGGTTGAGAAATAGGCCGAGTCTTGGTCTTGATCAATATTGGTTGATTGGGTGTCTGCATCATAAACATCAAATGCTGGTCGAGGGGTGTATCCTGCAGCCCAATTAGAACCAACCGGGGCGTAATTCCATTCACTGGAGTAAATAGATCGTCCTGTAAGTTTAATATCAGCTTTATTGATGCCGACCACCAGCTCATGTTCCCTGCCGGCTAATTCAAACTGACCACTAAGATAAAGATCGAATATTTTTTCTTTATCTTGTGCATCATAATGACTGGCATGGGCTGTTAAACCTTCTTCAGTAAAGGCATCTGGGCTACCCGAAAGATAGAATGAATCCCACTGTTTTTCTTGTTTATTCTGAGTATAGATAGCTTTTACTGACCAGTTCTCACTTAACTCATGATCCAGTTCGGCAAAACTTCGTGTTTGTTTCACATCCTGATAAGCCCAATCTGGCGCGGTATTAGTCGACACGTCATAACTGGTTAACGTACCGTCGCTGTAAAAAAGTGGTAAAGCACCTGAAGAATTACCTTTGCTGTATGTATCATTTACACTGTGAGCTAAGGTCAATTCGGTTGTATCTGTCAGATCAGCTGAAACAATGCCATAAAATACATCCCTATCGGTCGTATATCGGTCCAGGTAAGAGTCGCCTTTTTCTTTTGCGACGACTAATCGACCACGTACTCGCTCATTTATAGGCCCCGAAAGATCCACATCAATTCGACGTGTATTCCATGAACCATAAGATGTTTTCGCAGAAGCATGAAACTCATCAGTAGGCCGTTTACGAACAAAGTTAATTGTCGCTGAAGGATTAGCAAGCCCGGTAATCAAACCACTTGCCCCCTTAATGACTTCGACTTTTTCATACATTGCCGTGTCATCATGACCTTGAGTCAGTCCAAATGAAAATGGCACTCCAAGACCATCGTACTGGAAATTGACTATGTCGAAACCGCGCGCGGTGTAATAGGTTCGTCCTGTTTCAACCTGCTCAACCGTTACGCCCGGGGCATATCTCAGTAGTGTATTCACATCACGTAATGCAAAATCCTGGATCTGGTCATTCGAAATAACCGATACGATTTGAGGTGTTTCAAAAACAGTCAAATCAAGTTTGGTTGCTGATTTGGTTTCTTCTGGTTCCCCATAAACATGAAGTGAATCCAGACTGACATTGTCAGACGTTTCTTGCTGTTGCTCTTCTACTTGGGATTGTTGTTCAGTATCGGCAATTGCCATTCCACAGCAAAGTGATGCTATAGAAAATGTGATAGCGCGTCGTGTATCAGACTTCATAAACCCACCTAGATAAATTTAAAAAAGTTTACACAATGATATTTGCTAATACAAACGATTTGCATTTACATTGCATTAATTAAGATATACAAAACTCGCCCTGGAACCCTTCCATCATAAAATTGATAAATCAATGGAACACTCGTGCCAGCAAACTTGGTTTAACCGGATTCGCACGCACTGATTCACTGCTTTATAATTTTTAGTGATTTACTTTTCTGCTATTGGAAAAGCTGCGGCCCACTTACCTTTCACGTCGGAATCTATGACCACACCTCAAGCAAACAGTTATTTCAGTTTGATCCGCAACCAGTTTGGTTTGCTGGCCATTGGTTTTATCGCACTGTTCACCGGTAATCTCGGACAAAGCTTTTTTATTGGTCTGTTTCAGTCTGATATTGCCAACTCATTAAATTTATCCGCGGGTGAGTTTGGTGCAGTGTATGCCGCGCTCACCATGATCAGTGGATTTCTGGTACTGCATTACGGCCAGAAACTGGATTGGATTGCTCCACGGCGCTATGCATTGTTAGTGCTGACCGCATTACTTACCGGCGTTATTTTACTGACCACTTCACCTTGGCTGATCCCCGCGGTCATTGGTTTAGGCCTGGTCAGATTATGCGGTCAGGGATTGATGACGCATTTTGGTAGTACTTTGGCTGGGCGCGAATTCACTGTTAATCGTGGCAGGGCTCTGGGACTGGTCAGTCTGGGTATGCCTTTGGGTGAAATTATTTTAGCGCCGGTTATCGCCTTATTAATCGGATGGTTGAGTTGGCAGCAAATCTGGTGGGCAGTAGCAGCGATTATTTTTCTCATTTGGATAGTGTTATTGTTTATGGCGCCCTGGCCTGAGGCACCTGAAATCAAGCGTGATAGTAGTGGCAACCAAATCAAGGGTCCCAATCCCTTGCTGGAAAAGCGATTCTGGCTGATTATTCCTCTGACCATGGCCTTGCCGGTCACGCTGACCGGTATTTTTATTTTTCAGGCACAAATGACATTGGATTTAAACGCTACCACCACAACCTATGCTTTGGGCTTAACAGCGATGGGCGTTGCCCGTTTTCCCGGAGCCTTGCTTGGCGGACGCTGGATTGATGAGTTAGGCGTGTCACTGCTTGCCAGAATTTATCTGATGCCATTTGCTTTAGCCATCATTCTGGCTGTTATTGTGGGAGGAAATGCAGGCGTTTTGATTTTAATGATTGGGGCCGGTATTTCACTCGGTATGTCCTCACCCGTCGTTGACAGTTTGTTGGTTGTGCTGTGGGGGCGGGAACATCTTGGCCGGGTACGCAGTGTGAAATCTGCCTTAATGGTGTTTTCAACCGGTCTGGCACCTGCCGTTTTAGGCTTTTTAATTGATGGTGGCGTGCAGTTTGAAGTTATCCTGCTGGGGATGCTGACCTTTATGATATTGGGTTGGTTACTGGCGTTAAGCCCTATTCGAGAAGCTCAAAAACAAGTTTGATTACAATGCTGTATCAACAACTCAAACAACAGCTTCAAGATAATCGGCAATCCGGTGCCAGTGAGCTGGCTATTGAAACCCTGTCTCATCTGCATGAATTTCTTCAGCAAACTGATACCAAAACTTCAGCAGAACTGGCAAATATTGTAGTGGAACTGAGCCAGATTCGCCCCAGTATGCATGCTGTTACTAACGCATTAAAACGCTGGCTGGCTCAGGTTATTACCCTGCACTTCAATGGCGAGTTTCGTCTACATTATCTGAAACAGCTGGCCGATATTCGCGTGTTATTAATTCAGGCCAGCGATCATGTTGTCGGGCATGCCTGTCAGCTGATTCAGCCTGGTCAAACTATTCTTACGCATAGCCGAAGCTCTCAAGTATTGGCCCTATTCAAGATGCTTAAACAGCAACAAACCGATTTTCGAGTGGTTGTTACTGTCAGTGCACCGGGCAATGAAGGGTTTCTGGTGGCTGAACAACTAAATCATTGGCAGATTCCGGTTTCGGTTATCACCGATGCACAAATGGGAAAGATAATGTCTGACATTGATATCAATCTGGTGGGCTGTGACACCTGGCTTGCCGATCAGTGTTTTGTTAACAAAAGTGGCTCTTATCTGCAGGCACTGGCCGCAAAAGACTGGCACAAACCTTTCTGGGTATTAGCAGATAGCTTTAAAAATTCGGACCAAACCAGCAAAGAGGTGATACTGGAAGCCATGGCTGCCGATGAGATTGGCTGTCCTTACGGAGCATTTATCCAGCCAATAAACCATTATTTTGAAATCATTCCAGAACGACTTATCAGTGGTCGGGTAGATGAAAATGGTCTGCATCCCTGCTGCCCGAATTGATTTTTATCGGCCAAAAAAGCAAATAATAAACTCAAGTTCTGATCATCGCGTCCGCTATAATTTGGGTAGCTCCTTCTAGAGGACAAGAATATGACCATTAATAGTACCCCATTCGGCCAGACTGTCAGTTCCATGGCAAAAGATCCTGTAAACAAACAGGATGGTCCATTTGGACAGCAGGTTTCTGCTCTGGCACAGGAAAAAAAGTTTTCGGTATCCGACACCAACAGCCAACTGAATTTATCCATTCTGCAGGTTTCTTTTAATATCAGTGAGGGCAATGGCGATGGTGCAATGTCATTGCTCTTCAAAACGGCTCTTGAAGGCATTAATGATGTTTTGCGACCCGAACTTGGTGATAACGCGATTCAAAAAGCCTATGAATCAGGCCTTGATGTCTCACCTGAAGCGACTTCAGATCGCATCGTGCAAATGAGCACTGCCTTTTTTGATGCCTATTACAGCACCCGTCAGGACATGCCATTGGATGAAGCCCTGGAATCATTTGTGAAAGTGATTGGTGGTGGAATCGATCAAGGCTTCAAGGAAGCCCGCGATATTCTTGGCGGACTGAAAGTACTTGAAGGTGACATAGCCAGTAATATCGATAAAACCTACGATCTGGTTCAGCAAGGTTTACAGGCCTTTTTGCAAAATTATCAATCTTCACGCGAAGCTTAATCCCCCTTTTACCGCCATCCATTTTGGATGGCGGTTTCGCTCTACCCTCATTTTCATATTGATTCCGCTCTTGAGTTCTACCTGATACTCGCCGTACTCTGTTTTCATGTTCTGAGTATTTCGAAGTTATCTCAGGTCATCCCGTGTTCCAGCCACAGGAGAAGAACATGAATAAAACATTAGTCATCGGCGCAAATGGTCAGATCGGTAAACTGTTGGTACAGATGATGACCGAACAGAAGCTGCCGGTAAAAGTAATGCTACGCAAAGCAGAACAAGCGACTGAATTTGAACAGATGGGCGCTGAAGTGGTGATCGCAGATCTTGAAGAAGAGCTGCCAGATGATACTTTTACTGATTGCGATAAAGTGGTGTTTACCGCCGGTTCAGGCGGCAAAACCGGGGCCGATAAAACTATCCTGGTGGATTTATGGGGCGCCTGTAAATCTATCGATAAAGCCAAACAACACGATATTAAACAATTTGTGATGATCAGCTCACGTGATGCCGGCGATCCGGAACACGGCACGCCCGCCATCAAGCATTACAACATCTGTAAACATTTTGCCGATAAGCATCTTATCGAAAGCCATCTGCCCTACACTATTCTGCGTCCCGGCAGATTAACCGATGGCCCGTTAACCGGTAAAATCACTACCACTCGTCCCGCTGATCAACAACAGCAATTTATTTCCCGGACCGATGTGGCAGCTTGCATTTTACAATGCCTGGATCATTCGGAAACAGTTAATCAGATTGAAGAGTTGTATCAGGGAGAAATGCCAATACAACAGGCTTTTATTAAATCTGTAAAAAACCGTCTGGGTTGAATTGGACTGGCCTTAAAATGCCCAAATGAAACCAATAGTTGATCAAATTTATCACACAGAATCACGACAGATTCTGAGTACATTAATTCGCTTACTGGGCGATTTTGATCTGGCTGAAGAAGCCATGCATGAAGCCTTTGCGATTGCCTTGCAAAAATGGAAGTTGGATGGCGTTCCAGATAATCCGCGAGCCTGGCTGATATCCACTGCTCGCTTCAAAGCCATTGATCAAATACGCCGACAGGCACGTTTTGATTATTCCCTTGATACCATTAATGATGTAATTGCCGCTGAAGATCCCTCGCTGGATGAACAGCAGATTGAAGATGATCCATTACGACTGATCTTCACCTGTTGCCATCCGGCATTAGCCGAAGACGCGCGACTAGCACTGACATTAAGAGAGGTCTGTGGCATGACCACCGAGGAAGTCGCCCACGCCTTTCTGAAAAAACCAACTACGATTGCACAACGAATAGTTAGAGCCAAAAACAAAATTCGTGAAGCAGGAATTCCTTATGAAGTTCCTGAAACTGATCAATTAACTGAACGGCTGCAATCCGTCTTGCAGGTTATCTACCTTATCTTTAATGAAGGCTATTCGGCCAGCAATGGCGAGCAATTGGTTAAACATGAATTAGCCACTGAGGCTATCCGCCTTGGAAAATTATTAAAAAAGTTGTTACCGGAACCGGAAGTAACAGGATTACTGGCATTGATGCTGTTACAGGATTCACGGCGTTATGCCCGGGTGGATACCAACGGCGAGTTGATTACTCTGGAAGAACAGGATCGTAATCTGTGGGATCAACAGCAGATTCAGCAAGGTTGTGAACTGGTAATACAGGCCTTGGCAAGCCAACGATTTGGTCTTTTTACCCTGCAAGCAGCTATTGCCGCCGTGCATGCAGAAGCCAAATCCTTTGAGCAGACGGACTGGCAACAGATTGTAGGGCTCTATGACGCGCTATTGCAATTTAACAATTCACCGGTAATCAGATTAAATCGGGCAGTAGCGATTGCAATGCACCAGGGACCCGCAGCGGGATTAACCATCATTGAAGATTTGCTTACTCAAGGTGAGCTTAACCACTATCATCTGATTTATGCCGCCAAAGCGGATTTATGTCGTCGAATAAATCAGTTTGATACTGCCCGTTTAGCTTATCAACAAGCAC
>NZ_DCSO01000078.1:10038-18255 GCF_002325665.1 Methylophaga sp. UBA1464 | reverse complement strand
AGACGATTAGACCAATTGGATTAATAAGGGACATACCCGGCATTTAAAAAATATTTCCGTGCTGTCGATTTTGCTGTTTTACATTCGACTAGTTAATAAGACCCACATTGCGGGGCTTTTAAACTGGAGGAAAAGATGAACGCAAAAACTGAAATTGAACACCAACTGGAAAACTGGAAACAAGCAGTTCTCAGCCAGAGCCTAGAAACAATTATGCCTTGTTATGCTGAAGATGTCCGGGCATTTGATGCGATTGCTGAACTGCAATTTACCCATCGCAGCAAGTATGAGACGCATTGGCAAAACTGCTTACAGATGTGCACCATGACGCAATTTGAAATCGGCCAGATTGATATCAAAGTGGATGGTGATCTAGCCGTGTGTTTTTTTCTTAATCAATGTGGCGGTATTGATGATAAAACCGGTGAAGAGCAGGTAGGCTGGGTCCGTGGAACACAGGTTTATCAAAAGCGTGATAACAAATGGTTGATTGTTCACGAGCATTTTTCATTGCCCTTTGATATGGCAACCGGTGCAGCTATGTTCCATCTGACACCCGAAACATCATGGTAAGGAGACCAAAATGAAATTTATGATTTTACGTAAGGCTGATAAACATACCGAAAACGGCGTCATGCCCAGTGAAGACTTGTTATCCGCGATGGGTGACTACAATATGCAACTGGCACAAGCTGGCATATTACGAGCCGGTGAAGGTTTAAAACCCTCTGCTGAAGCCGCCCGTATTCAATTCCAGCAGGGCAAGCCAATCATCACTGATGGGCCATTTACCGAGACCAAAGAAGTCTTGGCTGGCTTTACCATTATTGAGGTTAATTCCAAAGAGGAAGCGCTGGACTGGGTGAAACGCTGGCCGGTGGAAGATGCCGATGGCAATGTTGAACTGGAACTCAGACAGCTCTATGAAATGAGTGATTTTGCTGAAGGTCCGGGCTTACAGAAACATATTGATCTCGACCAGAAACGTCGTAAACAACCGCTTTCCACCAGTTCTTATCTGTTATTTGATGGCAACTGCCGGGAGGCGTTTGAGTTTTATGCCGAGGTGTTAGGTGGCGGTATCGTCATGATGATGAGCGGAGGCGAATCACCCATGGCAGACGACATGCCCGCCGAGTTTGCTGACAAAGTCATGCATGTCTCTCTGCAGGTCGGCAATTGGATGTTAATGGGCTCTGATTGCCCCCCCGGCATGTTTGAAAAACCGCAAGGCTTTCATGTGCAGATTGCTTTTGAAGATGAACAGCAGGCGGAAACCACCTTTAATCAACTGGCGGAAGATGGCATAGTCCAAATGCCATTTGAACCGACTTTCTGGGCTAAACGCTTTGGCATGCTGGTCGATCGGTTTGGCACGCCATGGATGATTAATTGCGGACAATGCTTACAAGGAAATTAAGATGAAATATCTGGCTTTGGTGTACTACCAGGAAAATATTATGAACGCAATGTCTCAGCAGGAATGGGACAGTCTGAATCAGGAATGTATAGCCTGTAGTGAAAAACTGCAAAACAGTGGCCATATGCTGGATGGTTCAGCGTTGCAATCAGTTGAAACCGCGACCACCCTTCGGGTTCGCAATGGCAAGGTCACAGTGACCGATGGGCCTTTTGCCGAAACCAAAGAGCAACTGGCCGGGTTTTATTTACTGGAAGCTCGCGATATCAATGAAGCCATTCAACTGGCCGGTAATATTCCTCCAGCCCGTTACGGCAGTATTGAAATCCGTCCAGTGCGTGAGTTGCAAACCGAGCAAAACATCAGAGGAGGCTGAGATGCAGAAAATCACGCCCTGTCTGTGGTTTAACGACCATGCCCAACAAGCTGTTGCCTTTTATCTGTCAGTATTTGGCGGTGAGGAAGTGGACCGACTGTATTACAACAGTGCAGGTCCTGGCCCTGATGGTTCGGTGCTTTCCATTACCTTCCGCATCGAAGGTCAGGAATTTATTGCGCTGAATGGCGGTGCTGACGTGGCCTTTAATCATGCACTGTCTTTGTTGGTCGGTTGCGAGAACCAAGCTGAAATAGATCGGCTCTGGGAGAGATTGTTAGTCAATGGTGGCAAGACATTGCACTGCGGCTGGGTACAGGATCAGTTTGGCGTGTGCTGGCAGATTGTGCCGACCATGCTGGATAAAATGCTGCAGGATAAACAGCGTGCTCCAGCAGTTATGTCAGCATTACTGTCGATGAACAAGCTGGATATCCTGAAACTCGAAGCAGCCTATCAGAATAGCAAATAAGTCAGATAACCCGCGGCAATAGCCATGGTCATCACCACAGCAACAAAGGCCACTAATAAACGCGTTTTGAATAATGAACGCAATAATATCAATTCCGTCAGACTGGCTCCGGCGCTGCCAATGATCAAGGCCATCACTGTCCCTGCCCCAACGCCTTTGGCTAATAATGAATAAGCCAAGGGAATCACGGCTTCAGCACGGATATACAACGGCACGCCGATAATCGCTGCCAATGGGATAGCGAAAGGATTATCACTGCCCGCATAGTGCTGCAGAAAATCGGTTGGCACAAAACCATAAATCACACTGCCAATCACTATCCCCACCAGTAAATACGGTAATACATCGATAAAATCCGACCAGGCTTGTTTGCTGATACGTTGAAATGGTGTTGTAGCAACCGGTTTATTATCACAACAATCGTCAGATTGGTTTTCAGCTGAGCAACATCCGGTCCCCTTATCTATAGTGTCTGTTGCTGACTCACCGCGACTTGCTGATTCTGCTGATGAACCGCAGCAGAAATCTGCCACTTTACTATTTTCGTAATGCGTATCCCGTACATAGCGTTCAAAGCCAATTTGGTTTAATAACCAGCCTCCACTCACGGAAACGATAAAAGCAGATATGACATAAACCAGCGTCAACTGCATCCCGAACGTCGCGAAAAGCAACACCACAATAATCGGGTTCAGCAATGGCGAAGCAAACAAAAACACCATCATCGGGCCAAACCCGGCTCGGGCTTTAATCAGCCCTTTCAGAATGGGTATGGTTGAGCAACTGCAAAAAGGCGTGATAGCGCCTAAACCTGCTGCAATTAAGTACCCACGACGTCGCTGATGACCGAGCAGACTCTGAATTTTTTCAGCGGGAATTTTCCATTGCACCAACCCCACCAGAACGCTCACTACGAGAAACAAAATTGAGAGTTCAATAGCTAAAAAAGCAAACATCCCTAACGCATCATGTAGATTCTGGCTCATCTTTAAATCCTATATTTCTAGAAAAATAGAAATATAAAATAACTTGCTTGTTTTATCTGTGTCAACTAAATTTCCATAAAAATCGAAATATAGGAGAAATCATGACCCATGACGAAGCAGCTTTGAGTTTGGCCGAGTTAGGCAATAGCAGTCGTCTGGCTATTTTCCGGTATCTGGTAAAAGCGGGACATGAAGGTGTGCCGGTTGGTGATATCCAGCGTAGTTTAGCCATACCGGGCTCTACTCTCTCCCATCATTTAACCAAAATGGCGCATGCGGATCTGATTATTCAGGATAAAAAAGGGCGCAGCATTTGCTGCAAGCCAAACTTTCCTCATCTGGAAAAGCTGATGGACTATCTGAAAGAAGAATGTTGTCAGGGTCATCAACCACCCGAAACCGAAACAAACTCCTGTGATTGTTAACGCATTTTTCGACCCTAACATTGACCAGCGATGCATCTTAATTTTTTGATCATGAGCAAAAAAATGGCCGTTCGCGTACTATATCGCGCGATGCCGCCGACGCGCTGGCTTATTAAATGAGGTTTGAAATGAGTGGTTTACCCAATTGTCCGAAGTGTGATTCTGAATATACCTATCAGGATGGCAATATTCTGATTTGCCCGGAATGCTCTTATGAATGGTCAGCCGATCAGGTGATGGACAAGGGCGAAGCCTCAAATGAGATTATCGATGCCAATGGCAATGTGTTACAGGATGGTGACACCGTAACGGTCATCAAAGATCTGAAAGTGAAAGGTTCGTCATTGGTGGTGAAAGTTGGTACCAAAGTCAAAAACATCCGCCTTGTGGATGGCGACCACGATATTGACTGCAAAATTGATGGCATTGGTGCGATGAAACTTAAATCGCAATTTGTGAAGAAAGTCTGATGTCATGCCGCCTTGCTAACAAAAATGCAAAGGGCTCTGTGAAGAGCCCTTTTTTGTGGACGATTTACTGATCTGCCACTTTTTTCATATTTTCATTGATTTTGAATAATACGATAAGCAGTTCACACCAGATGCGAGCGCCTACGGCACCTGCCAACATGGTAAAGATCCCCATTAAAAAACTGCCAAAGCCTCCAGCGAACATCATGCCAAGACCGGAAACCAGCGCGGCAACTAATAACAACCAGTAAACCAGCGTAATGATTTTCGGTGTTAACATGGAATCGAAAAACAGAATATCTCGCACTTCTTTCTCTCCTAGATTAATGAGTGGATGGCAGTATTCTTTAACCAACATCCTTTTCAGGATTCAGGGGCATCACAGCACCCTATGGCAATAAATGAACAGCGTTTTTAATTCAATGTCATATCAAAAGAACGGTATGTAACCTCTGTCTGCTGATGACCGACATATCTATTACCAATGCGTATAATGCCATTTTTTACCTTTCATTTGTTGGCCGACATCACGGAAAACTGAATTGAAGCACACTGCAACTGCCAATAATCTGTCTGCCGATATTGCCCCGGCATCACCGGAAAGCCGAACTTCGTTAAGAAGAATGCGCGCTTGCCATGAATGTGACTGGGTAGTGGTTTTGCCAACATTACGCCCGGGCGAACATGCGACCTGTCCACGCTGCGGGCATATTCTGGTTCGTCGACACTTTCGTCCTGCTCAGCGCAGCATGGCCTTAGCGTTAAGTGCATTAATCGCTTTGATTCTGGCGATCTCCTTTCCGTTTGTCAGCTTTGAAGCCAGAGGTATTGGCAATAATATTGAACTCACCCAAACAGCGACCAGCATGATTGGTTTTCATCAGCCGCTGGTGGCGATCATTGTGGCCTTAACCATTATCGTATTACCTGCCGTTTATTTATGCGGAGTGATTTGGTTGCAACTGGGTTTACTGCGTGCAGCGCCCTTTCCATTCAGCCGTGGCATTGCCCGTTCACTTACTCATCTGAACCCATGGATGATGGCCGATGTGTTTATTATCGCGGCGCTGGTCAGCCTGATTAAAATTGCCGGTATGGCACAGATTATCTTAGGCGTATCATTCTGGGCATTTTGTGCGTTTGCTATCCTGTTATTAATGACGACCCGATCGATTGATGCAGATTGGATGTGGTTCTCACTGGCCGGAGAGCCACAGGCTCCTAAAGCTATTCGCACCGGAGAAACCGCAGCATCTCAAGGCTTGGCAGGTTGTTCAACCTGCGGTTTGATTAACGAACTCGATGACTCAGGTCATGGACATTGTCGTCGATGTGGTGAAGCTTTGCATTTACGCTTACCACACAGCCTGCAACGAACCTGGGCGCTTTTGGCCGCCGCCATCGTGATGTATATTCCGGCTAACGTCTATCCAATCATGACGACAACATTATTAGGACAGAGTAACCCTTCTACCATCATTGGTGGCGTGATTGAGTTATCGCAAAAAGGATCGTGGCCCATCGCCGCCGTGATTTTTTTCGCCAGTATTGTCGTACCGGTGGGCAAAATACTGGCATTAATCTGGCTGTCTATTGTGGTGCAAAAAAGTAGCGAACTGATGGCGAACACAAGAACCAAACTATATCGGATAACTGAATTTATTGGCCGTTGGTCCATGGTAGATTTATTTGTAGTCGCTATACTGGTGGCATTAATCAGAGCCGGTAATCTCATGTCGATTACCCCCGGTCCGGCTGCATTAGCGTTTGGTGCCGTTGTGATTTTAACCATGCTGGCCGCAATGACATTTGATCCACGGTTGATATGGGACTCGCCCCAAACAGCGAGAAAACAGCCGTCCAAGGAAACCATCAATGAGTGATGCACCCGTCACCACCGACGAAAAACCAACTGACCTGCACAAAGCCAGATCCGGCAAACAATCCCGGTTTTCACCTATCTGGATTATCCCCATTGTGGCCTTAATGATTGGATTGTGGCTGATATATGACAATTACACGCGCATTGGCCCCAGAATCACTTTGACCATGGCCAATGCAGAGGGCATCGAAGCCGGTAAAACCATGATCAAAACGCGTAATGTCGATATTGGCCAGGTTGAAAAGGTTCGTCTATCTGATGATTTAACCCACACCCAAATCATTGCCCGTATCAATCCGGAAGCTGAACCAATGCTGGTCGATGATTCACGTTTCTGGGTGGTCAAACCACGTATCGGACGTGAAGGTATCAGTGGACTGAATACAGTACTTTCTGGTGCTTATATCCAATTACAGCCCGGAGAAAGCACTATCGAAGAACGCCAATTTGAGGTTTTGGAACAACCTCCCATATCCACACTGGGTGTTCAGGGCTTGCGCATCAAACTCATCAGCCAACTCGGTAATTCTTTGCGGGTAGGTGATCCAGTAACCTATCAGGGCTTTAATGTAGGCCGTGTCGAAAGCGCAGAATTTGACAGTGAACGCCGGGAAATGCGCCACCAGCTATTTATTGAAAGCCCTTATGATGTTTTGGTCACCGAAAGTACCCGCTTCTGGTCAGCAAGTGGGGTCGATTTAAAACTGGACTCAGAAGGCTTCAAGGTCAATATCGCCTCTATGGAAGCGTTATTAGGAGGTGGCGTCACTTTTGGCGTGCTCGAAAACTTACCGATTGGCGCTCCCGCTGAAGCGGACACTACATTTACCTTGTATGGTGATGAAGAAAGTGCGCGTCAGGAAGCCTATACCCAATACCTTGAATATGTGCTGTTAATTGAAGATACCGTCCGCGGGCTTTCCAAGGGCGCTCCTGTAGAGTTTCGCGGGATCCGCATCGGCACCGTTTCCAGTGTACCGTGGAAGTTCACTTCCCCTGAACGTAATGCGCAGAGTGGCTTTGCCATTCCGGTGTTAATTCGTCTGGAACCCCAACGACTGGGCGGTAATGAAAAAGTTGATATCAAGGAATGGCAAGCTCGATTTGATCGCATGCTCAATGCAGGCTTAAGAGCCACACTTAAATCCGGTAATCTGCTGACCGGTTCGTTATTTGTCGATCTTAATTTTCAGCGTGATGATAAAGTTGAGTTTGTAGCCAGAACGTTTGAAGGTCATCAGGTGTTGCCAACGACTTCAACAGGTTTGGCACAAATTGAACTGAAGGTCTCTAATTTGCTGGATAAACTGAATCAGCTGGAAGTCGAGCCGATTTTAACCGGCATGGATCGTAACCTGGAAAGCTCTGAAACGATGCTGAAAGAAATCCGTGATCTGACAGCCAGCATTCAGACATTGGTCAATGCGTCAGAAACCCAGGAAATTCCAGCCAATATCAATCAGACATTGGCTGAAATTCGTACCACGCTGCAAGGCTTGTCACCTGATTCTTCGGCTTATCAGGAGATGACCGGTACCCTGCAACGACTGGAAAAACTGTTGCGGGATATTCAGCCCGTTGCCAAAACCTTGGGCGAACAACCCAATGCACTGATTTTTGATCGTCGTAACAGCAGCGATCCGTTACCTAGAGCCCCGACTGAATAATCAGGATGTCCCATGTTATTAACATTTTTTAAAACGTTATTTAGCGCTCTGCTTCTAATGAGTCTGGTGGCTTGCACTACCAAACCTGTCAATACTGAGCGTTATAATCTGCCTGAAACTGCTCAAGCTATGACACAGGTTTCAACCAGTGCTGAGCAGGTATTAGTCATTGGATCTATCCGTCTGGCCGAATTTCTGGATAGTGATCGTATTGTGCTACAACTGGACGATATTACCCTGCATCAGGCAAGAGAAAATCTTTGGGCAGAAAATCTGGCTCAACAAATACGTCGTGGTCTGCGTAACCGTTTGAGTTCACAGCTTCAAAATACATTAGTGGTCTCAGATAGCCGTGGATTGAAACAGGATGCGTTAACTTTACAGCTGGAGATTGAACAGTTTCAGGGCCATTTTAACGGCAAGGCCGTCAGCAGTGGACAATGGCAGCTTCAAGACAACCAGGGACACCTGCTGGCTATTTCACCATTCAATATAGAAACCACCTTGGCTACCGATGGT
>NZ_DCSO01000078.1:8407-9977 GCF_002325665.1 Methylophaga sp. UBA1464 | reverse complement strand
GCTACCGATGGTTATCCAGCTCTGGTTCGTGCATTAGGTAGCAATCTGGATAAGCTGGCAGAGCAACTGGCTTCACAAATTCAGCAACGTTGAACTTAATGGGGGTGAACACATTGGTGTCACCCCCGTTAGCAAATTATTTAATCCACACCTGTTTGGCATTCACAAATTCATGAATTCCATGCGGTCCCAATTCCCGGCCATAACCTGAACCTTTGATGCCACCGCTAGGTAAGCGTGGATCGGTTTTGACTATGCCGTTAATCGCGACCTGTCCAGCTTGCAATTGCATCGCCAAATGGCTGGCTAATTCGCTATTTCTGGTCCAGACACTGGCTCCCAGACCATATTCGGTGTCATTCGCCAGTTCTAACGCATGTTCGTGATTTTCGGCTTTTATTACCGCCATAATCGGACCGAAGGTTTCTTCACGAAATGCACACATGGTTGGTGTAACGTCAGTCAATAAAGTGACCGGATAGAAAAACCCTTCAGCATCTGGCAGTTCGCCTCCCAGTAGACATTTAGCGCCTGCGGCTACCGTATCTTCAACCTGCCGATGCAGATTCAATTGCAGATCTTTACGGGCAATCGGCCCGATATCAGTATTGGGCTGCAATGGGTCACCCAATTGCAATTTGCTCAGTCGTGTTGAAAGTAAGTCTATAAAATGATTATAGATTTCAGCTTCGACAATAATACGTTTGGCAGCAATACACGATTGACCGGCATTAATCACCCGTGAAAGACAGACCACATCGGCAGCTGTTTCCAGATCTGCATCTGCAAGAATAATACTGGGATCCGATCCACCCAGTTCGAGTACACAGGGTTTGATTTCACTGCCGGCTATTTCGGCTACTTTCCGACCTGCCCCACCCGAACCGGTAAACGAAATAGCCATGATGCGTGGGTCACGAATGGCTAATTCAACCTCGGGGGTTTCTAATGGCAGATTCACCATAATATTTTCCGGTGCACCAGCTTTAATAAAAGCATTGGCGATGGCCTGGGCGGTTTGCGGGACATTTGGATCATGCTTCATGACGCAAGTATTGCCTGCCATTAAAGCTGGTGCCAGATAGCGAAATGCCAGCCATAACGGTGCATTCCAGGGCAGAATGCCCAGTAAAGTTCCTAATGGCTGATAGCAGACGTAGCTAAGTGATGCATCTGAAGCGATGGTATCCCGAGCGAGAAACCTTTCAGCATTTTCGGCATAAAACTCTGCACAAAGCGCGGCCTTTTCAACTTCCGGTATCCCTTCTTTAATCGGCTTACCCATTTCCAATGCCATCAGTTGTGCCAGATCATGTTTTTCGGCGCGTAATTGTTTGGCAACGGCATGCAATACTTCGCCACGTTCATTAAAACTTCTGTCACTCCATTCGGCAAAAGCCGCATTGGCTTCACCAATACGTGCATACATTTCATTTTTAGTCAGGCAGGGAAAACTGTCGATTTTCTCTCCAGTGAACGGATTGGTTGCTGTTAGCATGTGAACCTCTTTAACTTTTTTTACTTAGCTAGCCGATTTCCGGGCTTGCTCGATTTGCTTATCGGCTTTTGG
>NZ_DCSO01000078.1:0-8348 GCF_002325665.1 Methylophaga sp. UBA1464 | reverse complement strand
TCGGCTTTTGCTTCGCTTTTAGAACTTTGATCCACCGAAATAAGCTTTTGTTTACCCTGATCGGCTTTCACCACAAAATCGCGATCCATGGTAAAAAACGACTCACAACCATCTTCAGTAATGTGGATGGTGTCAGAAATTCCACAGGTTTTATCGCCATCAACACCCCACATCCATGGAATGATATGAAACGTCATGCCGGGTTTAAGTACCGCCGATTCGCCTTGTTTGAGACTGACGATATAGCCTTCATCCCAGCTGGGGGGGAAAGCTATGCCAATTGAGTATCCCGAACGGGTGACCAGCCTCGCACCGATATCATTTTTGGTAATAATATTGCGGATCATATTGTCAGCATCTGACACTGTCATTCCGGGTTGGAAGTTTTTATGTACTGCATCCAAAGCCATTTTCATGATTTCCTGAGCCTTGTACATTGATGGACTCAGTGCTCCTAGAACAATGGTACGCATCATCGCGGTGTGATAACGACGATAGCAGCCACCTACTTCCAGAAATACATGTTCACCGGGTTGTACAATCCGACCTTCCCAGGTGGCATGACCAATCATGGTTCGCGGCCCCGAAGTCACATACGGCATAACGGCTGGCGGTTCACCACCCGCTTTGAACATGGCAGCACTGATTGCGGCACCAATTTCATTTTCAGTGACACCGGCCTGCACGGCGTCAATACCGGCTTGCATGCCAGCTTCAGTGGCTCTGGCCGCATTTTGCATTAACGCAATTTCCATCGGTGATTTGCAGACCCGACCTTCTTCGACAATGCCAAAACAATCCAGCAATTTGCCATCCGTAAGCGTGGTATGAATGCAATCCTGATGATAGGCCGGAAAGAAGTAGCTATTACGCTCATAACCAATGCGTTTTTTATCCAGACCAAATTCACGCAACGCATCAACCAGCATCTGAATCGCATCACCGGTATCCGGATAGGGCCGGGTAATTTCCACCCAGGTCCGATGAATTACATTGGACTCTTCCAGTTTACGGGTAATCATGAACGGTTCATCTTCCAGCGGTACCACCAGCGCCTGAAAGAAGGAATAACCGGTGGTCTGATAATCCGTCAGATACATAATGTTTTCCGGATCGGAAATCACCACGGCATCCATATGCCTTTCGGCAATACGTTCGCGTAATTCACGCAGTCGTCGTTCGTATTCTTCAAAAGGGAAAGTCATATCATCACGCTGTCTCATGCCGCTTCCTCCATTTGCATGACTTTTTCGGTCACTTTCACCAGGATATCCAGACCCGTCTGTAAATCCGCCTCAGGTATGGTTAATGGTGGTATCAGTTTAACCACTCGCCCACCCGTGCCACAGCTGGCAATCATTAATCCGGCATCAAAACACTGATTGACAATGGCTTTGGCTCGATCACCATTTCCAACATCCAGTCCCAGAATCATGCCTTTACCGGTGATATTCACATCTGAATACCTTGCAGCCAGTGGGGCTATGGCTTCAGCCATTAAGTGGCCGTTTTCTCTGACTTCTTTCATTAACACATCATCATCAAAATAGGTCAACGCCTGATCACCGGCCACAAAAGAAATATCCTGGCCACGGAAAGTACCGGTGTGTTCGCCGGGTGACCAATGCTTGTCGAGTTCTGGTTTAACCAGATTCATCGCCATTGGCGTTCCCATACCGCCAATGCCTTTGGCCAGGCAAATAATGTCCGGATCTATTCCCAGATCGTCGAAGCTGAAAAACGAACCGGTACGACCGACACCCACCTGAATATCATCGACAATAAGTAAAGCGCCCACTTCTTTTGCCAATGTTTCCAGTGCCTGCAACCATTCCTTAGAGGCGACTTTAACCCCGCCTTCAGCCTGTATGGTTTCCAGCAGAAATGCTGCTGGTGGAGCAATACCACTGGAGCTATCAGCATAGATAGCCTGTAACTGTTTAATACTCTTCATACCACAGCCCAAATCACAACCCGGACATGCTTTGTCACAACCAAAGGCAAAGTGTTTGACATGGTTCAGTGGCACACCGGCCGCATTACGGAAATATTGGTTAGCAGTGGCACTCAAGGCACCTAAAGTCATGCCATGAAAACCGTGGCTGAAGGCGACAACATCCTGACGTCCGGTGACCCTTCTGGCCAGTTTCATCGCAGCCTCTACGGCATTGGTACCCGTTGGCCCCATAAACTGCATTTTATGAGGCATATTGCGAGGTTTCAGAATGGTATCGGTGAAGTGCTGCATAAACTGCCGTTTGGCAGTGGTATGCATATCAAGACTATGTGTTACACCGTTGGATTGAATGTAATCCACCACCGCTTTGGTCATGCGTTGATTGTTATGACCAAAATTCAATACACCGGCGCCGGCAAAAAAATCGATGTACTCCTTGCCGTTTTCATCAGTCTGCCTCGCATTGATCGCGGTATCGAACACCACTGGATAAACTCGACAATAGGCGCGGATCTCAGACTCTCTTTCTTCAAATATACTCATTTAAATTTCCTCTTGAAACGTCTTACGGACGATTTATGGCAGTTCCTCCGGAACAGGTGCGCCCACTCCAACCAGGCGCGAAAACAATCGTGTGACCGCCGGAATCAGGCGATCGTTAAAGTCATAATGGGGGCTATGGCATGGCGCCTGATGATCAGGACCGTCATCACTGCCAATCAATGCAAATGCACCGGGAATATGTTGCAGGTAATAACTGAAATCCTCTGAAGCCATGATGGGTAAAGTTGTGACAAAATCCAGCGAATCTGCCCCATTTATTTCCTGCCATAACCGACGCATTTGCGTAGATTGAAGCGGATGATTAATGGTGGCGTCATAACGTGGCATTATTTCAACTTCAGCGACCACGCCATAGCTCATAGCCGTTTGCTGACTGATTTCGGTAATCAATTGATTGATCTCATCGCGAGTCTTTCTGTCCGGAACCCGAATACTGCCCCCCATCACAGCATGTTGCGGGATAACCGTTGGTGCACTGGGGGCTTCAATGGAAGTGACACTGATCACCGCAGCTTGCTGGGGTGCCAGACGTCGACTGATGATCTGTTGCAGATTAAGGGTGATAGCACTGGCCGCTAACACCGGATCACGACATAACTCCGGCTGACTGGCATGACCTCCTTGTCCATGCAGGGTGATTTTAAACGTGCCATTACCACACATAACCAAAGTATCGGGGCATAACATTTGGCCGAATGGTATAGCAGGCCAGTTATGCCAGCCATATATTTCATCAACGCCATCAAGCGCACCGTCCTTAATCATTTCTCTTGCGCCATGACCACCTTCTTCGGCTGGCTGGAAAATCAGACTGACAGGACCTTTTAATTCTGCTTCGTGATACTCGAGCCATTTGGCTGCCGCTAACAAGGTTGCGGTATGCCCGTCATGACCACAAGCATGCATACAGCCTTCATTCATTGAACTCCAGGCTTTTAACGTCGCTTCATGAATGGGTAAGGCATCCATATCACCACGCAGGGCAATATGAGGCGCTGCCGTGCCCGTGGGATTAAGAATACCTACCGTTCCGGTACCGGCGCAGCTGCGCCAGGCAATATTCAGTGAACTGAGAATCTCGCGAATACGTTGTGCAGTACGATGTTCCTGCCAGCCCATTTCCGGATGAGCATGGAATTCACGGCGTATGGTTTCAGCTGTGGTGATGGTGTCTTGCCAGACATCTGACATGAGCCCTCCCCTGTTTTGGACCGAGCAACAAAATTGTTTGGTGATCCGTTTTAAAACTTTAGTCAGGTCACAATGTGACTTTTTAGTGCAATTTGCAATGCGCTTTGATGGTATTTCCAGAGAATTCATCTCATCATTGATGATGAGCAATTGCTATGCCATTTGTGACTCATTCACTGAATGTATGGTTCAAATACTCTGTCATTTTGCCCCGTTCTGACTGTAACAAGTAGCGATACTGTCTACCAGTATTTTTCGATACTGATATGCCCGGGATCCCGACGACTATGTTTCTTCAATCCACGTTTTGTTAATACATTCATTGTGTCCTGCACCATATCCGGATTCCCACACAGCATCACGTGACTGTCAGTATCCATCCGTCCGCCAGCACGAAGTTCCAGCTTATTGTTCATAATGGCTTCCGGTATACGACCGGGAATCGCATAATCGCATGGCTCGCGACTGACCATAGGAATATAGCTGAACTGATGGGTATAGTTTTCGGCGATATTACGAACGGTTTGCTGATAGGTCAGCTCTTCCATGTAACGCACGGCATGAACCAGCGTTACCCGTTCAAATTGCTGCCAGATTTCAGACGTTTTAATAATGGATAAAAAAGGACCAATGCCGGTACCGGTTGCCAGTAAAAATAATTTTTTTGCCGGCGGTAACTGCTTCAAGGTTAATAACCCCGAAGCCTTGGGAGCTATCTTAATGGTATCCCCCGCTTTAAGATTGGCCAGTTTTGCGGACAACACTCCACCCGGCACTTCGATAAAGTAAAAATCCAGCGGCCGCTCGCCTGGCGCATTCACCAGTGAAAATGGCCGACTGATCTCTTCGCCATCGATATCCAGTGCCAGGCGAGTGAACTGTCCAGCCTCAAATGCTTCAATTTCGGCATCGACTCTCAGTGAATGCAAAGTGGTTGTCCATTGTTTGTTTTCCACTACAATGCCTTCATTCCACTTGGTCATTTTTCTCTCCTGCATAGCTTGGATCTATTAATTATTTTAGTAGTGACCATAGCAACAACTATGGGGTTGCAGCAAAACTTATCTTATCCCCTTGGCATATATTTTTCTTAGGGATATTCTGGCTTGCAATCAGATTGGCAAGTCATTTTGTATTATCATATTGTGCTTATACGTTCCTTACTATGCATTATCGAGAACACCATATGAACTCAGTACTGGATCTGCAGGCCTTAAGGGCCGCTCCTGTCAACACGGCTCCCTTCCCATTCTTTAAGGTGGAACGATCGATCCGCCCGGAAGCGCTGAAGGGGATTCTTGAGGATTTTCCAAACATTGATGATGGCGGTAGCTTTAATGTAGATGATGTATCGGTTAAACCGGATTTCAAGGCATTCCTGGATTCCATCGACAGCCCTGACTTCAGGCAACTTATTTGTGAGAAATTTGATGTTCAGGTAATGAGTCTGCCGATGATGATGACACTTCGTGGCTACTCAAGACAGAAAGACGGGCGTATTCATACCGATTCAAAAACCAAGCTGGTGACCATTCTCATTTATCTGAATGAGACATGGGATGCAACCACGGGCCGGTTACGGATTTTGAATAATGCCAATGATATGGAAGATTTTGTTGATGAAATCATTCCTGGTCCCGGCTCATTAGTCGCGTTTAAAGTCACTGATAACTGCTGGCATGGCTATCCAAGTTTTGAAGGTACTCGTCGTTCCATTCAAATTAATTTCCTGACGAGTGAAGCCGCTGGCAACAAACATCGTTTCTTCCACAAGCTAAGCGCCAAGCTCAAAAGCTACCTGAGAAAACGTAAAGCCAGGGCAGTTTAGTCTATGTCCTACCTTCAGGATCCACGCGTTTTATTTGCCGCCGAACGTACCTTACTGGCATGGAACCGCACCGGACTGACCTTTATTATGTTCGGATTTTTAATCGAACGTTCCGGCTTGTTGATTGAGGTATTATCGAACGGTGAGGAGCATCTTAATACCACCCTCACATTTCTTATTGGCATCGCATTTATCATGCTTGGCAGTTTTACAACAGTCTATGCAGCCAGGCAGTTTCAACGAGTATTAAAAACGCTTGGGGAATCAGAGTTTCCGGAAGGTTACAGGACACAATGGGGGGCAGTGATAAGTTTAATTGTTGCTTTGTTAGGCAGCTTGTTGGCTATCAGCCTGTTTTTCTCTTACAACTGAGTCTTCCTGATGTCTAAATGGTTACTATTAAGTATCGCTATTATTGCTGAAGTATTTGGCACCAGCTTTCTTAAAGCTTCGGAAGGATTTACCCGATTTTGGCCATCAATAGCTGTTATCCTCGGTTATAGTGTTGCCTTTTATTTTTTAGCCCTGTCGTTAAAAGTTATTCCAGTGGGCATTGCCTATGCTATCTGGGCAGGCATCGGCGTTGTGTTGATAGCATTAATCGGCTGGATTGTATTTGGTCAAAAACTCGATACAGCAGCCATCATTGGAATTTCAATGATTTTAGTTGGTGTGGTGGTATTAAATGTATTTTCCAACAGCATAACGCATTAAACTTCACCTCTGAATTAAGACCTTTTCTTTGCCTCAAATAGCCCACTACCGGGCATGAACTTTCGGATTTTTTATGAGCACGTCGGACAACTCGCAAAACAAGATTGAAAATGGCCCATTAATGGACGCAAATTCACTGGGCAATGCTTTGCGTTATGTATTTGCAGGCCGTTTGGCTTTACCTGACGGTCATTTACCCAAAGCTAAACATATTGTTCCGGTAGATTTTGTTGGCGTCGGTGTAACCACTTCCGACGATCCGGCCGTCGATGACTATATCCTGCAAAGACTGACTGAATTAGAAATTAAACAGGTTCGTCTTGACTACACATACGGTGATGAAGGCGGTCCAGTCACGCGTTTACTGGAACGCCTGCTGGCAACCGACATCAAGGTGTTACTACATTTAGTGCAGCCTTTTAGCGAAGCCCAGCAAATGAAAACGGGTAGCGCACAGCTACGCTGGCGTGATTTTGTACAAACAGTGGCCAGTCGATTTGGTTCAAGAGTCAGTGCTATTGAGGTCGGTTCCACCAGCAATCGTCGTCGTTGGGCTGGCTATGACACCGAGAGTTTTTTTAATGCCTGGCGCATTGCGTTTGAAGAAATCAAATCCCGTAATATAAAACTGGCTGGTCCAAATATTTCTGACTTTGAACCGCTGCACAACATTGCGGTACTGACGCGTCTGCGTCGTGAGAATCAATTACCGGATATTCATACGAATAATCTCTTCAGTGAACGTGTCACCGAACCGGAACGCTTTGACCACCGTATTTTTGGTACCAAATTAGCCATGCGGCTGAAAGTGAACCTGGTTAAAAAAGCAAGAATATTAAAAAAAATCAGCGACGATTTTGGCGTTAAGGAATTTATTTCGCCAGCAGCGTTCTGGACATTGCCGCGTATCCGCCGGGTATTGGTCAATGGTGAAGAGAAACAAGCGGACTATCTGAGTCGTTACCTGACCTTGCTTGCCGCGTCCGGAGCAATGCAGCAAGCCTATTGGGGCCCATTCATCTGCCACCGCGAAGGTCTGATTGATGATGGTTATGAGACTTATCCTGAGCTGGAGAGAATTACACATTACCGATCCGTGCTTGGACAGCGCCAGGATTTTCGGACGCGTCCGGCTTTTTATGCCATGAAAAATTTTAATCGGCTGATACCGGGCAGTCTGTACGAGATTCCACTCGCCACAGCCGAAGCCATTGAAGTCCATGCTTTCCGCAGCAAAGACAAATTAATTCACGTGCTATGGACGGCCAATGGTCAGGCTATGCCAATGCATGCTTTATATGCTCCGGCACAACTTGAAAATGTTGAAGTCATCACTCGGGACGGAGAAATTGCGGTTGAGAAACCCGAGTTTGTTACCGAAACACCGGTTTTTCTGTGCTGGCCGGCCGGCGCAAAAATTGAACTTAAATCCAGCCCGAATGCGCGTGAACGCGTTTCAGTTTATCGTCATGCACCCGGCAAGAACTTGTATGAGTTTGAACAGGATGGCTGGAAAGGTTTATTAATTGCTGAAAATGCCGAACATGCTGCTGCACTGAAGCAAAAGCTGCATCCAGCCTATTTACCTGAAGCAACCGAAGCAAACACCTTACGCAAAGCCCGTAATGTTATCTGGCGGCTAGATAATATTTTAGACAAACCGATTGTCATCAAAAAACCATTACGTATGCCGCCGCATAAATTGTTATTGGATAAATTCAAGCCATGCAAATCCCGACGCAGCTGGAATGCAGCAGCTGAATTATTACGCCGAGGCATTCCGACCGGACTGCCAATCGCTTATTTTGAACGGGCCGATGATAAAACACTGACCGACAATTATTATCTGTGCGATTTAGTTGAACACGATTTCTCAGCCAGAGACATCCTCACTGCGTTTAATGAAGGTGCTACAGAATATCAAGGTGTCAGCGAAGACCAGCTATATCAGCAACTCAGTCAGTTTCTGTTAGAGCTGCACGGTCGTGGAGTGTTCTTCCGTGATCTGGCAGGCGGCAACATTCTGATCAAAAAACAAGCCGATGCTGAGCTTGAATTTACGCTGATTGATATCAATCGGGCCCGCTTTTTCAA
>NZ_DCSO01000090.1:53866-54418 GCF_002325665.1 Methylophaga sp. UBA1464 | reverse complement strand
GCTTTTTTTATCCGTTTCCTGTCCGGCAGGCAGAAACAGTAAAACATCCACCTTGTCACCCGGTTCGATGTAGCCACCAACGCCCGTGACCTCATCTACTTTCACCGCCACCGCCCTCTCACCCGGATGAAGATTAGCCGTGACGGCACTTAATGACTGGAAATGTTCCGGCAACAGCATTTCGCCAGCAGCAATTGTCATCCGGCTGCTTAGACCGATAAGTGGTGGTGGCTCGCTAAAACTGTCTTTTACTTGCTTGTCTACCATTGTCACCTTGATATCCTCCGCAACGATTTTATGATCGGGAGCAATATCTCTTGCCGCGATAACAATGGGGTAGCTTATCGGAGCTGCTTCAGAGGACTCGGCCATACGGCTTTCCGGGGGCTGGGTATCCTGACTTGCTTGATATCCTATATACCCTAAAACCGTTGCACCGATAGCCAATAAAATTGCCAAAATACGTAAGGCAGAACTACTCATCTCTGACTCCAGTTATTTATTTAATCCGTATCACCGTCCATAACGGATTGCTTTATTTTTTTCTTTCTT
>NZ_DCSO01000090.1:50293-53780 GCF_002325665.1 Methylophaga sp. UBA1464 | reverse complement strand
ATTGCTTTATTTTTTTCTTTCTTTTTTATTCTCACAAACTGACTGAAGCGCTTCCCTGCAAGTTGGCTGGCAATCTGGGTACATCTCCCATCCCTGGGAGTTTTAAGGTTGGAATTAACGGCGCATCACGATAGCCTGCATACACTACCGTCACAGCCAACACACCGGTTGCTTCATTAAATTCAACAACAACATTATTGTTCTGATTGCCCAGAACCGTGGTTTTGGCTGTGGGTGGTAACCAATCCAACGTATCGGCAATCACCTCTCGTACCCTTGGTTTTACTCCCTGCTCAATATATTGCGTTATGTCATCAAACTCATCTGCATTGGGATCAACAGCCAGGGCAGAACGAGCGCCAGAAGCAGCGGCATGGTTAAACGCCTGCACCATTAACAGGGGTAAGGAGTAGCTGACAATGGCATAAAACAGGGAGAAAAAAAGGACAAACATTAATGCAGCTTCGATGGCTGCTGCACCACGTTGCTTATAAAAAGAATTTTTGGGTGCCAATAGACTTGTAAAGCCATCTGGATAGAGAGGTGATATAACAGAACGAGTCATGAAAAGCCCTCTAAACTTTTAAGAGGGATAAAGTCAACATAAGCTGGAATACAAAGCGTGATTAAAACGCTGACGGCAAGAATGGCACCGAAAGGGAGAACCTTTCCAGTTGGCCGAGCCAATACCGGTAACTGAATTTTTGTGGATGCAAGTTGCAGATTGAGATAGGGCAAAACCCGCTGTGCCGACAGCCATGCAACAACAATCATGCCTGACAGCAAACCGGCAATAGCATAGCTTACTAAAAGAAAATTCAACCCGGTCAACAGACCTATTGACGCCAGGAATTTTACATCGCCTGCCCCAAGCCAACGGAAGGCATAGGCCGGTAATGTCAGGAAAAGGGCAGCACTCCAGGCCAAAAGGCATGAAATGGCTGTGGCTCCCAGCAAACCATGCCCGGCTATCAACAAAATAGCCAAAGCAGGAATATGCACGCCAAGAGTCAGAAAATTGGGCAGTCGACGTTGTGTTAAATCATAAAACGCACACGCCAGACACCAAATTGTTAACAAACCGGCTGTAAAAAGAGGCTGGGAAAACAGCACTTTGATTCCGTGAAAAACTAAGTACTTTTAATCGGTACTGTCTTCTAAAGCGCCCTGGATGTCGGTGAACACACCAACAATTGCATCCCGAACAGGTGCAACAAACGCAATCAATGCCACTGCAACCATAGCCGCTACCAGCGCATACTCAATACCACTGGCACCCTCTTCGTCTTTGAGAAAATCCTGAACTGCTTTTTTTACCATTTTTATATTCATCATTTGAGCTCCCTTAAAATGAAAAAACACCTACCAAATATGTTTATTCTGCTAACGTCCGTTGGGCAATTGTTGCTACATCACCAGGTATTTTGCAATAAAAATTACTGTGAAAATGTTATATGGGACACGGGAAAACATGCTGTTATGCGTATAAGGTGAAGTCTCTCACACTGTTTGTAAAGTTTGTTCAGGCAAAAATAAATAAAAATTAATAACCCAGGATCAACATCCTGATTATCTGTTGTCTGATCAGGCAACAAATCAAAAACGCATTTTGACTACCAGTGGCAAATGGTCTGAAGCCTGTCGAGCTAACGCCGTTTTGTGAACAGATAGTTTAATTTGACAGCGTTGGGGAGAAATCCAGATACGATCCAGTGCGAAAACAGGCCAGCCTGCCGGGAAGGTTGGCAAATGCGGTTGAGCACTGAAATGTTGATGCAACCAGCGCAACGGTCTTCCCCACAACAACCACTCATTGACGTCGCCTAATAAACAACTGATATCCGCTTCCTGCTGTGATTTTATCTCCAGCAATTGTTTGACCTGCCAGCGACGCTCCGCCGGTTTCAACCCTAAATGGGTAGCGATAACCTGTAATTCATAGCCGGCGACATCAAAGGTTGCCTCAATGGCACCTCGTGGCTCACAACCCGAAAAACTTAAATCAATATGCTTAAAGGATCGTAATGGCAGTCTTGTCAGCAAGGCATTGCCATAGTGGCGGGTTTCCCGAAACAGGGTCGGACCGGCAAGCGCTTCATGACCAGTCTGATAAGCCAGATACTCCAGCAGGTCCAGCTCATCAATCGAATGGTGTTCAACTTCCTGCAAAGCGATAATATCAGCATCCAACTCTTGTAAAACGGCTGCTATGCGTGCCGGATCAAATTGACCATCAGATCCTATGCAGGCATGGATATTGTAAGTAGCAATCGTGAGGGTGTTGGAGGGTGTTACTTGCGTCACGAGTCTGTTGAAATTCTGTTCAGCCATCTTTTAACACCGTACATCAGGCTGCCAATCCCTAAAACCACCATTATAAAAATAATAATTTCTATAGGTTCAGGCTGTTGAACAACTCGTAACAGTGAATTCGCAAAAACGGTTATGGCTAAAATCCCCGGCAACATGCCCAGCAGGGTTCCCCAGATAAAGTCTTTTAATTTGATATGCGAAGCACCTGCTACCAGGTTAATCACCGTAAAAGGTGCTACCGGAATAATCCTCACGGTAATAATCGCCATCACACCATGATTGGCTAACCGTTTTGACAGCCGGTTTAATTTTGATCCGGCCATTTTAGAAACACTTCTACGCCCCAGCCACTCACCAGCGAAATATCCCAGAATGGCACTCAGCATTGAACCCAGAATGGCGTATATACTCCCCGGCCATGCGCCAAAACTTATCGCAACAGCCACAACCAGTATGGTCAGGGGAATCGCAAACAATCCGGCTATAGCAAAACCCGTAATAACAATGACGGGGGTAAAAGGATTGTCGTTTAACCTGCTAATCAACTGTTTCAGGTTTTCCGGCGTTAACCATTCATTTAAAGGTGTCCACTTCCATAATGCGGTCAATGCAACTACAGCCAATAAAATCAATGCAGCGATGATAATCTGCTTTTTAGGTGATTTCGGTTCATCAATTGGCACCAGTTTCCGACTCATTTCAACCGAATCGACCGGTCGTTCAGGATCGATATAGTCAGCCGTAGGAGTTAAACCATCAATATTTTCATCTATCTCACAATCTAGCTGGCGGAGTGTTCGTGGAAATTGATTACGTGCATCCAACACTTGAATCAGTGAGTTATGTTCAGCAAGTAAACTTTCCAATTCAGTTTCATCGAGCTGCAGATGTTCACTCAGCAGCCGCTGACGGAATGCTCGTATCGCCTGAATGTGATCAGCATTTTCAGCTTCGATAGCCAAATCACATTCACTATCCAATCCCATAGACCGGTTGCTTAAATTCGCCGAGCCAATCCGTAAAAAGCAGTCATCAACGATCATCATTTTGCTATGCAGACTTATGTACATTTCACCCAACGCTTCATGATGCGGGTAGCAAATTCGTAAACGATCATGTTTATCGGCATCGCAAAGTTTGCGGCTGACTCTTGAACGCAACACATCCATCGTAT